>JBOHXX010000175.1:0-7096 GCA_050737675.1 Pseudoxanthomonas sp. | reverse complement strand
AACAGCAGTTGCCCCTGTTCGACTTCGGAACGCGAGTATCCGTTCACGTACCTGCGTCCGCTCGGGCGCGCCTGCGACGGATCCACCCCGCCGACGGTGGGGTTCAACACCATGTTTAGGATGGGCAGTTCGTTGTCGAAGTACACCGTGGTGTCGCCACGCATGTTGGCGGCGACGCCGATGCTGCCGTCCGAACCCCAGTCGCTGTCCGGCTTTATCTCGGCCGACGAGTTGTGGTAGTCGAATGTCAGGCCCAGCGCGTCGGTGACCGCCCACTCCACGTTGAATCCCACCGATTCGTTGACAGCGCGGGTAGCGCCCTTGCTGCCGCCAACCGCCAGGTCGGCGCATCCCTGGTAGACGCCGTTCGCACCCAGCTGATCGGTGCAGTTGATCAATTCCCTGTAGAAGACCGGGCCGGTTGCCGGCCCATCGGTCCACGCGCTTTCCGACGGGCCGAAGTTGAACCAGACCGACATCTCGTTGCGCTGCTGCTGGATCTTGTTTTCCGAATAGGTGTAATCCAGCGTGGTGGTGACGCGGTCGGTCGGCGCCCATTGCAGGGTGACCTGCCCGTTGGTGCGCTGGCGATGCACGCTGTTGACCGTGTAGCCGAAGGCTTGCGGCACCGAATAGAGATCGGTCGGGCCGGGGTGGTTGGTGACGCCCGGGTCGCCGGCGGGCGGGATCATGCCCCAGTTGCCCTCGTCGCCCCACATGGTGCGCCAGCCGCTGCTTGCGCCGGCTTGGTTGTAACCGCTGTCGCGATCCTGGTAGCTGCCGGTCAGCGCGATGCCGAACTTTCCGTCGGCCGAGGCATGGCTGAAGATGCCGGACATTTCCCCGGTGAAGTCATCGCCCTGCAACGACTTGGGCAGATTGCCGTTGGACGTGTCATTGACGGCCTTGAGGCCGACATTGATCCGGTTTCCGGTTTCCAGCGGCCGCGCCGTCTTGATGTTGATCGTCGCGCCGATGCCACCGGTCGGGTTGGCGGCCAGGCCGGTCTTGTAGACCTCCACGCCCGATATCGCCTCGGACGCCAGGTTGGCGAAGTCGAATGCGCGCGAATTGGAGGCATCGAAACCATTCAGCAGGGCGCCCGGCATCTGGCGGCCGTTGAGCAGCACCAGGTTGTGGTCGGGGCCGATGCCGCGCACCGTGATCTTGGAACCCTCGCCGCTGGCGGTGCGGTCGATCGACACGCCGCTGATGCGCTGCAGCGATTCGGCCAGGTTTGTGTCCGGGAACTTGCCGATGTCCTCGGCGGAGATGCCATCGACCACGCCCTGCGCATCGCGCTTGAGGTTCATCGACGCTTCCAGGCTGCTGCGGATGCCGGTCACCACGACCCTGTCGAGGTTGGTGGGGTCGGCTTCGGCTTCGGTCGCGCTCGTGGCAGGACTATCCACTTTCTCCGCAGGTTCCTGCGCCCAGGCCGTGTTGGCCAGTGCGAGCAGCAGTGCGGACGTAAGGATTCTTTTCTTCGGAACGACATGCAGCTCTTTCATGGATTTCCTCCCCGGAATGTCACGAAAAATTTGTGTTTATCTGCGCGGCAAATACCAAGCCCCTATGGGTACTGCAGCATTGGACGCCCAATTGACAGCGTTGTCAACCGGGGCATCCTAGATCGTGAAAAGGCCTGAAAAGCAGGGTTTTTCCCATGAATTCATGCTGCATCGCAGCGAATTTTGGTGTCGTTGCCGGGCTCGCGTTTATAGAGGCATCACGAGCTTGCCCATGGCTCACGATTGCTTGCGCGCCGCACTGGAAATGACGGCGACGAATATCGGAGAGGAGTTTTCGCAGCATGGGAGGGCGACGTGGTGGCGCATGCGAATGTCGCGCGAAGCACAACAGGTTGCTTCCGACGATCGTTGGCGCCGGGCATCGAGTATTTGCGTTTGTTGACCGACGAGGCATCCGGTCTGTTGGCCGTGTCGGTCGTCATCGACGCGATCATCGTCGTTGGCGATGGGCTGGCGTGCCGACTGTGTCGGCCTGCGACATGCCTTCCTGCCGTCGATGCCGCGTTACGGCTACCTCATGTTCTATGCGTGGCAAGGCATCGCGAATAAGCGATGACGCAGTTGAACCGGAAGACGTCGCGGACCAGGGCCTATCCCAATAGCGTTGACAGACCCTGGCTCAGCGTTTCTTCGGTGGACGCGTCGACTCACGGAACAGCAGCGTGTGCTCGACGTGGACCATGCGCCCGGCCCCCGGGGTGCGGATGCGGTCGAAGAGCTCCAGCGTCGCCAGGCGGCCCATCTCGGAGGTCGGCTGGCGCACCGTGGTCAGGGCGGGATAGATGTGCCGCGCGATGGGCGTGTCGTCGAAGCCGCAGACCGAGAGATCCCGCGGGACTGCAATGCCGCGTTCGCCTGCGGCCCGGATCACGCCTGCCGCCATGTCGTCGTTGGCCGCGAAGATCGCAGTCGGCGGCTGGGCCAGGTCGAGCAGCGCGTTGGCGCCGCTCATGCCCGATTCGAACGAGAATTCGCCCTGCGTCACCAGCTCCGCATCGTAGGCAATGCCAGCCTTGCGCAGGGCGTCGCGATAGCCCGCATAACGCCATTGGCAGGCGCCGTGCGCGCGCGGCCCCTTGATGTGGCCGATGCGCCTGTGGCCGAGCTCGATCAGTCCGGCCATCAGCTCGAGGACCGCGGCGGTTTCCTCCATCATCACGCCGATGCGCGTGCGTGGATTGCGCGGCGCGATGCAGGCGAACGGCACCTCGTGGTCTTCCAGGTAGGACAGCACGACGTTGTCGTCGGTCAGCGGCGGGATCAATACCACGCCATCGGGGCCGAAGTTCTCGAAAAGCCCCTTGATGTCGTCCGCGGTGCGTTTGCCGGATCCCACCGGCGCCAGGATAAGGTTGTAGTGATGGGCACGACAGGCCTCGAGCATGCCGCCCTGGATCTCCATCAGGTAGTTGCGTGAGGGATTGTTGTAGACAAGAGCCACTACGTACGAGCGTTGTCCAGCCAGGCTGCGGGCCGACAGGTTCGGCTTGTACTGCAATTTCTCGACCGCTTGCATCACCCGGTTGCGTGTTTCCTCGCGCACGTTGGGCTCGTTGTTGAGAACGCGCGATACGGTTTTCATGGACACGCCCGCAGCGGTCGCCACATCCTCGATACGACTACGCATAGCCACGTTCCCGCTCCAAATTGGGCCCGCCTTGTGGCAGCCGGCCAAGTAGCGACGATTTTGACAGCAGGACACCGGGTTGGGTATCCGTGGGGCGTGACGCTTCTGCCGGATGGTCACCTGGCAGCCATCTTCCCGGCTTCGTCGCGTTCATGCGCACGCATGCACGCAAGCGAGGAGCGTCGTCGCACTGCTCGCGCTGGCGATCGATGGTGCTTTCGATATTCGCGATTCCGGAACCTTGCGTCATTGCAGATCCTCTCTCGTGCGGACATGACGGATGTGCGCTGGAACATGTTGCAAGGCAGCACGCGCACCGCTGCCGACACGGCGGATTCGCGTTGTGTTCGACCTTGCATCGCAAATCCATGCGCCATGTGGGTTATTTGTTGACATCCTTCACGATGGATTATATGACAGCGCTGTCAGATATGTGTGCCCGAGCAGATTATTTCGTCCGACTCGCGGTTCTATTGCGTCCCCTTTCCGGCTGGACTCCTCTTGACGGCCTCCATCATGGCCGGTGGCGTGCGACAGGATGACAGAGGTCCTCGACAATCAATTTCAAATCCACTGGAGATACATGTGAAAGCTCTGGGCGTGACTTTTCTCTGCACCTGCCTCGGCGCAGGCCTGGCCTTGGCAGCCGATGCTGCCGAAAGCGGCGCGGCTCCGAAGCCTTTGCAGGATTGGCCACGCATCGAAAGTGCGATAGGCAAGGACCCGGTGCTGGAAGCGCGTATCCGGAAGATCGTTGCCGAAATGACCCTGGCCCAGAAGATCGGGCAGATGACCCAGCCGGAGATCTCGTCGGTCACTCCCGCGGAGGTACGCCAGTACTACCTCGGTTCGGTCTTGAACGGTGGTGGTTCGTGGCCGGGGAAAGACAAGCACGCCTCGGTGGGCGACTGGCTGCGCCTGGCCGAGCAGTATCACCAGGCATCAATCACCACCGACGCGACCACGCCCATCCCGGTCATCTGGGGCACCGATGCCGTACATGGTCACAACAACGTGTACGGCGCGACGCTGTTTCCGCACAACATCGGCCTGGGTGCGGCGCATGACCCGGAGTTGATCGAGCGCATAGGCGAAGCGACCGGGCAGTCCACGCGCGCGACGGGCATCGGCTGGATATTCGGGCCGACACTGGCGGTGGCGCAGGATGCACGGTGGGGACGCACCTATGAAAGTTTCTCCGCCGATGGCGCGCTGGTCCGGCAATACGCGGAGGCCTACATCAAGGGCATCCAGGGCGATCTGGGCGGCGACGGCAACGTGGTGGCCACGGCCAAACACTACATCGGTGACGGTGCTACCGAACACGGCAAGGACCAGGGCAATGCCGTGATCGGCAAGGCCGAGATGATCAACGTGCACGGCCAGGGCTATTACGGCGCGCTTGGCGCCGGCGTGCAGACGGTGATGGCTTCGTTCAACAGCTGGGACGATGTCGAAGCCGGCGTGGACTACGGAAAGATGCATGGCACCCACGCGCTGTTGACCGAAGCGCTGAAGGACAAGATGGGATTCGACGGATTCGTGGTCACCGACTGGAACGGCATTTCACAGGTGAAGGGCTGCAGCAATGCCAGTTGCGCGCAGGCGATCAACGCCGGCATCGACATGGTCATGGTGCCGCAGGACTGGAAGGCTTTCATCGCCAACACCATCGCCCAGGTGCAGGCCGGCGAGATCCCAATGGCGCGTATCGACGACGCGGTGACGCGCATCCTGCGGGTCAAGCTGCGCGCTGGATTGTTCGGGCACAAGCCTTCGGACGGTCGCTATGCCGGTGACGAGAAAGCATTGCAGCACCGCGAACTGGCACGCCGCGCGGTGCGCGAATCGCTGGTCCTGCTGAAGAACGAAGGCAAAACGCTTCCGCTGAAGCGCGACCAGCGCGTGCTGGTGGTCGGCAAGAGCGCCGACAGCCTGTCCAACCAGGCCGGCGGCTGGTCGCTGACCTGGCAGGGCACCGAGAACACCAACCAGGACTATCCCAACGCAGACACATTGCTGACCGCGATCCGCGCCGTCGTCGGCCAGGACAAGGTGGTGTTCAGCGAAACCGGCAAGGACGTGGATCCCTCGCGCTTCGACGTGGTCGTGGCCGTGATCGGCGAAACGCCTTATGCGGAATTCAACGGCGACATCGTGGCTTCCGACACGCTTTCCCACAGCCGCCGCCACCCCGAGGACCTGGCCGTGTTGCAGGCCGCGGCCGCCACGGGCAAGCCGGTGGCCACAGTGTTTTTCTCCGGGCGTCCGCTCTATGCAAACGATCTGATCAACCTGTCGCAGGCCTTCGTCGCGGCCTGGTTGCCGGGTACCGAAGGCAAGGGCGTGACCGACGTACTGTTCGCAAGCGAAGGCGACCAGCAGGCGCAGGACTTCCGCGGCCGGCTGACGTTCCCCTGGCCCGGCGATCCGTGTCCCATGCCTGCGGATCGCGCGGATGCGGCACATCCCGCATTGTTCAAGCCCGGTTACGGCCTGGGCTACGCGCAGTCGGTTTCCATCGCAGCGCTGCCAGTCGCTATTACGACCCAATGTGGTGAAGCCACCGCGTTGCCGATCTTCAACCTGGGCGATGCACCGAATTTCGCCCTGCACGTGGCTACCGATACTGCGGAGCGCGCACTCGGCGCCGACCTCAATGCGATCTTGCGTTGGCCGGATCCCACACCGGTGCTGCAGGTGCGAACCGTGCAGGTCAACACGCAACAGGACGCCAAGCAAGTCACCTGGCTGGCGCCCGCGCGCTTCTTCTCGCGCAATCCTGCACGCGACAACCTCAATGCCCTGGCCAATGCCAAGGCTGCTTTGCAGTTCGACATGCTGCTGGTGCACGGGCCTGCGTCGGTGGTGAAGCTGTCGATGGGTTGCGGTGGCAAGTGCGGCGGCGATATTGATATCGCGCCCGCGCTTGCCAATCTGCCCGTGGGCCAGAAGCACACCTTCAAGGTCCCGCTGTCCTGCTTCGCGAAGCGTGGCGTAGACCTCGGCGCAGTGGAAGTGCCCTTCAGCATTGCGGCCGATGCGCCGTTCGCCGCGGCCTTCACCAATATCCGCGTGGTCGCGGGGGCGGGCGCCGACGCGGATGCTTTCGATTGCGCAGCGATCAAGTCCTGATCGTTACAGCTCGCAGGACAAGACAGGAACACACCATGAAATGTTTTCCGGTCTCGTTGGCGCTGCTTGCATTCGCCTTTTCGCATTCGGTGCTGGCCGCGGGGACCGGCGCTTTTGCCTGGCCAGAAGGTCGGAAGGCCGCGGTCAGCCTGGCTTACGACGATGCGTTGGATTCCCAGCTCGACAATGCGATTCCCGCGCTGGACCGCCATGGCCTGAAGGGAAGCTTCTACCTGCAGCTGTCACGCGATCCCGTGCGCTTGCGGCTGGAGGAGTGGCGCACTGCCGCCAGGAGCGGACATGAGCTGGGTAACCACACCCTGTTCCACCAGTGCTCCGGTTCGCTAAAGGATCGTGCTTGGGTCGAGCCGCAACGGGACCTGGACAACATTTCGGCTGCGGCCATGAAGGAGCAGGTGCTGCTGGCCAACGTCATGCTCACCGCGATCGACGGAAAGACGGAACGCACCATGACCGTCCCCTGCGGCGACGTGATGGCCGAGGGCGTCAACTACATTGATGCCGTGCGACAGGAGTTCGTTGCGATCAAACTCGGCAACGGCGCGGTCACGACCGACATGTGGAAACTCGATCCCTATGCGGTCACCGTCGAGACGCCAGTCGATATCAGCGGCAAGCAGCTCATAGCCCGGGTCGAGGAAGCGGCGCGCAAGGGCAGCATGGTCAACTTCACCTTTCACGGCGTCGGCGGGGATTATCTGTCGATCTCGAAGCAGGCCCATGAAGAGCTGCTGCAGTACCTATCGTCCCATCGGGACATCTATTGGGTGGACACCTTCAT
>JBOHXX010000174.1:0-7116 GCA_050737675.1 Pseudoxanthomonas sp. | reverse complement strand
GATCAGGTAGTCCCAGCACCATCCACCAGCGCTTGGCTTCCGGGTCCCAGCGCCATTGTTCCCGGTAGCGCAGGCTGCGCTCGGCCATGGTGTGCCGGTTGATCACCCGCAATTCGATATTGCGGATCACGCTGCCATCCGCACCGGCGACGCTGCCCCGGTCGGTATAACCGGAAATCTCGATCTGCTTGTAGCGCTCGAAGTCCAGCTCGGTCATCGGGTGCGCTTCGCGATAGGCCGGGTCCAGGTATTCCCGGGCCTGCTCGAATTCGCCCCAGCGGATGGCCGCGGCATAGGCAGTCTGCACCGCATCCAGCTGGCCGCCCTTCTTACGCTTGCCCAGGGCGCTGGCCGGCGCAACCACTACCAACGCCAGCAGCAACACCGTCAGCAGTTTCAGTCCTCTGCGCATCCGTCCGTCCCCCTTCATTGCAAGCGCAGCATCCTACTCTTTCGCAATGGCCACGTAGCGGCCCGTCAGATCGGCCATGACCTTATCGGTCATTGTCTCGCCCTCAACCAGGAGGATGCGGGCCTGCAGATGGATGCGGGCGCGTCCACGCTGGGCCAGCGTGGCCAGGAACAGCTCCCAGGATTGCTCCGGCGCCAGCATCGCTTCGGCGCGCAGGTCCGCATATAGCGGCTTGAGGTAACGCACCGTGCTGTCGGCGACGAACACGTCGGCTCGCACCCCCGCCTGCTGCAATTGCAGGGTCACCAGGCCCCAGCCGGCATAGGTCATCAGCGAAGTCATGCTGCCGCCGAAAGCACTGCCCTTGTCGTTCACGTTCGCCGCCAACGGTGCGGTCAGGCGCAGGCGATGTCCGTCGTAGGCAGCGACCGTGGCCCGGATCGCGGCGAGTGGCGGCAAGTCGCGGGTGTAGTCGCGCAGGGTTTCCAGTGCGTTCTCTTTTGAAACAGCCTGCATCTGCGATCATCTCCCCATGGCTTTCACCGAACCGCCCGGATGGTACGTCATCTCCTTGCGCCCCCAGGGCGAGCACGCCTCGTTGCGGCGCGCCGCCACGGCGAAGGGAGCGCGCCTGATCGCGCTGTCGCCATGGAAACTGCGGCTGCACGCCGACGATGCCACGCGCACCGCACTGCACGCCGCGCTGGATGCGCCGCGGGTGTTGTTCACCAGTCCTGCGGCGGTACGCGCCGCGGCGGCCTTGCTGGAATTCCACCCCCGGGCCGACCAGGTCTGGATCGCGGTCGGCAGCGGCACCGCGCGGGCATTGCGGCGCTCCGGCGCGGATCGCGTCCAATCGCCTGCTCGCATGGACAGCGAAGGCCTGCTGGAACTGCCCGCGCTGCAACGACTCGCGGGCACCGATGTCGGCCTGGTCACCGCACCGGAAGGCCGTGGTTTGCTGGCGTCCGCCTTGCGCGGGCGCGGCGCACGACTCCTGCGCGCGGATGTGTACGTGCGCGAACCAATTGCGTTGTCGCCCGCTGCTTTGCGCAGGCTGCGCGCACTGCAGGCGCCCGCCGCCCTTGCGTTGACCAGCGAAGGCGCGTTGCGGCACGTGCTGGCGCAAATGCCGGCGGACCTCGTGGCGCGGTTGCGCGCCGTGCCGGCGATCGCGGCAAGCGAGCGACTGCAGCGGATCGCTCGCGAGTCCGGTTTTGCTGAAGTGGAACTGGCCGAAGGGCCGCGCCCACGCCAATTACTTGCCGCCATGGCGCGCCGCTTCCGTTAGCATTCGCAGTGCAAGTGGCTGATTCTGGACAAGGACGCTGGCGTGACCGAAGAAACGACGCATTCCACCCCAAAACGCGGCCGCACCGGATCGATCGTGCTGCTGCTGTTGGTGCCGTTGCTGGGGTTCGTGGCCTGGCGCGGCTGGGCGGCGTGGCAGGCGCGGGAAACCCGCATCCAGGCAGCCTCGGCCAATGCCGAACAACGCGTGACCGCCCTGGAACAGCGTATCGAAGCCTTGCGTCGCGACCAGCGCGCGCAGACCCAGCGTATCCAGGACGCGGCGGCCACCAACCGCGTGTTGCGCGATGAGGTGCTGGGCCTGAGCCAGCGCGGCGCGCTGCTGGAGGACAGCGTTTCCAAGCTCGCCGACCCCACCCGCCACGGTGCCCAGGCCCTGCGCCTGGACGAGGTGGAACTGCTGCTGAGCCAGGCGCAGCAGCGCCTGGCCGTCGCCAACGACCTGGAAGGCGCGCGCCGTGCCTACACGCTGGCCGACGGCGTCCTGCACGGCGTGGACGATCCGCGCCTGCTCAACCTGCGCCAAGCGCTGGCCCAGGAACGCGCGGTGCTTGATGGGCTGGGCAACGGTCCGCATGCCGCGATTGCCGCACGACTGGATGCTTTCGCCGCGGCCCTTGGCAAGCTTCCGCAACGGACGCCAAATGCGGACACTGCCGATCGCCCGGCCTGGCAGCGCGCGCTTGCGCCGCTGATGGAAGTGAGGCGGACCCGGGGCGATACGATCATCGCGCCGAGCGAGCGTGCCGCGGGCGAAGCGGCCCTGCAGATCGAGCTGGGCCTGGCCCGCGCCGCCCTGGAACGCGATGACACCGCGGCGTTCCGCGCCTCGATCGCCCGCATCGAGGCCTGGCTGTCGCGGCTGTGGCCGGATTCGCCGGCCCTGCGCCAGCGCCGCGGCGAATTGAAAAACTTGCGTGGCGTTTCATTGCAAGCGGAGCAGCCGATCCTTGGCAGCACGCTGCAGCAACTGCGCCTGCTGCGCAACGCCGGCGTCTCCCTTCCGCCACCGGTCATCAGCGTCGGTCCACAATCATCGGCGCCCAGCCTGAAGGTGGAACGATGAAGATTTTCCGCACCGCGATCGTGTTGCTGTTGCTGCTGGCGGCCGGCGTGTTCGGCGCGCAATGGCTGGCGCGGGACAACGCCCGCGACCTGGGCGAAGTATTCGTGCGCACCGGCGGCTACGACCTCAACGCGAGCTTGCCCGGCGCCCTGCTCGCCATCGCCGCCTGCTTCCTGTTGATGTGGCTGGCGTGGCGCTTGCTGACCCTGCCGTTCCACGCCTGGGGCCGCTATCGCCGCAAGCAATCGCGCGCGCGCCTGACCGAAGGACTGGAAGCGCTGCACGGCGGCCACTGGCTGCGCGCCGAGAAGCTGCTGCAGCGCGCGGCGGAAGATGACGAAGTGGGCACCATCGCGCGCACCGCGGCCTTGCGCGCCGCCGACGCACGCGGCGACGAAGCAGCCGTGCAGGGTCATCTCTCCGCACTCGCGCAACGCAACGCTTCCGCACACGCGTTGGCCATGGCCGATCGCGCCATGGCCCGGCAGAACCCGGCCGATGCCTTGCTTGCACTCGATTCGCCCGCCGCGCAACCGTTGCCGCCGCGTGGACTCGCGCTGCGCGCGCAAGCCATGGCTGCGAGCGGTCGCGCCGGCGAGGCCTATGGCCTGCTCGGATCGCTGAAGCAGCAGCAGGCATTGTCGCCGTCCGCTCACGCCGCGCTCGAATCGCAACTGGCCACGCAGGCCCTGCGCGAAGCCGGCGATGCCAACGTGCTGGCCGAGCGCTGGGAAACCCTGCCCAAGCCGCTGCGTACCGATGCGGCCATCGTCGCTGCCTATGCCGAACGCGCCGCCGCGCTGCGCTGGGACGACGCCGCTACGCACAGCCTGGAACAAGCCATCGACGCCCGCTGGGACGAATCGCTGGTCACACTCTATGGCCGCCTGCCGATCGGCAAGCTAGATTCGCGACGCGCCAGCGCGCAACGCTGGCTGCAGGCGCACCCCGCCAGCCCGGCATTGCTGGTGACCCTGGCGCAACTGGCACGCCAGCAGGGCCAGTGGCCGCAGGCGCAGGAATTCCTGCATCGCGCCCTCGCCCAGGGCGCCAGCGCCGAAGCATGGGAAGAACTCGGCCACGGATTCGCCGCCGCCGGCCACGAAGAACTCGCGCGCCGCAGCTATGTCAATGCGTTGAATGCGAAACGCGGCGAAGCCACCACCGAACTGCCCGGCCGCGACCTGAAGCAGAAGATCTTCGACGAGGCGGTCGTGGAAGAACGCGACGAGCATGGAGTGCCGCGCTTGCGGGGATGATGCTTCGCGCACGGCACACGAGGCGATGTGGTCTTGGCAATCAGGCAGGCGGCCGGCGAAAGCCCGGAGCCCTGCTCCCCGAAGTCGGAAATCACCGGACCAGGTAATTCGCGATTGATGCGGTGCGGCTACCCCCTACCGCGTCCCTGGTGGGGCTCAGCGTCCGTTCCTGAAAACCGGCAACAAGGCTAGGAAAGCCGGGCTGCAGCCATTGAAGCGGGCGAAATCGTGGTCGATGCGCGCCGGCGTCATCAGTCGCCCGAACACCAATCCGCAAATGATGCCGGCCAGCACCAGCAACGGGCCGGCAAGCATCATCGGCGACGAATCCTTCGATAATCCGGCGAACAGCAGCACGAAGCCGCCGGCTATGCCCGCCAGGCAAGCGGCGATACCCAGCTTGCGTCGCTGCGAATGTCCGGCGCACAGGCCGAGGGTCACTTCGACCTTCTTGCGCACGATCAGCGCGGCGATGGCGTAGATCAGGATGCTGAGCAGGATCAGCAGGTACCACGCCGGCGAATGCCAGTAGAACTTGCGCGGCTTGGCCGCCAGTGGCGCAGCAGCGCCGCATTTGATGCAGCGCGCGGGCAGCTTGCACTGGTCGCGCACCACCAGTTGCTTGCCTTCGCGCCAGTATTTGCCTTCGGCGATCACGGCTTCGGCTTGCAGCGAGGCCGCCGGCGGGGCGTAGGGATTCAGTGCGTCCATGCGGTGGAATCCTTCAGCGTTCGATGATCGCCACCACGCCCATGCCGCCGGCGGTGCAGATCGACACCAATGCACGGCCGCCGCCGCGTTGTTTCAGTTCCTTGGCCACGGTGGCGACGATGCGCGCGCCGGTCGCGGCGAAGGGATGGCCGGTGGCCAGCGAGGAACCATTCGGATTCATCTTCGCCGGATCGATCCTGCCCAGTGGTGCATCCAGGCCGAGGCGGTTCCTGCAGTAATCCTCGCTCTCCCACGCGCGCAGCGTGCACAGCACCTGCGCGGCGAAGGCCTCGTGGATTTCGTAGATGTCGAAATCCTGCAGGGTAAGGCCGTGGCGCTTGAGCATTTCCGGTACCGCGACGGTCGGGGCCATCAACAGGCCTTCGCCATGCACGAAGTCCACCGCCGCCGATTGCGCGTCGCGCAGGTAGGCCAGCGGTTCGTGGCCATGCGCCAGCGCCCACTCGTCGCTGGCCAGCAGCACCGCGGCGGCGCCATCGGTCAGCGGCGTGGAATTGGCCGCGGTCAGGGTGCCGCGACCGGAAGTCTTGTCGAACGCCGGCTTCAACGTCGCCAGTTTTTCCAGCGAAGTGTCCGGGCGCAGGATGTTGTCGCGCTCGACCCCGCGGAACGGCGCGATCAGGCCATCGAAGAAACCACGCTCATAGGCCGCGGCCAGCTTGTGGTGCGAGGCAACCGCGAGTTCGTCCTGCGAATCGCGCGAGATGCTCCACTCCTTGGCCATGTCCTCGCAGTGGTCGCCCATGCTCTTGCCGGTGCGCGGCTCGGCCACCCCGGGGAACTCGGGCTTCAATTCGCTGAACCTGAAACCCTTGGCCAGCGTCTTCAGCTTGTCGCCGGTGCTCTTGGCGCGATTGGCGGCGAGCAGGCGCGCGCGCAATTTCCTGCCGTACACGATCGGCACCTCCGACGTGGTGTCGGAACCGCCGCCGATGCCGGAATCGATCTGGCCCAGGGCGATCTTGTTGCCGATGTGGATGATCGAATCCAGGCTGGTGCCGCAGGCGCGCTGCAGGGTGATGCCCGGGGTCAGCGGCGACAGGCCGGACGAGAGCGCGGCTTCGCGGCCCAGGTTCCAGTCGCTGGAATGCTTGATCACCGCGCCCATCGCCACTTCGCCCAGTTGCTGGCCGTGCAGGCCGAAGCGCTCCACCAACGCGCCCAGCGTGCGCACCGACATGCCCAGGTTGCCGACATCCGCATAGGCCGTGTTCTGGCGGCAGAAAGGAATGCGGACGCCGCCGAGGATGGCGACGGGACGGGGTGCTGACATGGGGAACCTCGCGAGTAAAGGCGGGACAAGCGGCCCGCAAGGCGTGGCGGGCATAATGCGGAAGTGTAATGCCGACCCGGCACCGGGCCAACCTCGAAACGGAAGACCATGAGCCAATCAGACTTCGGTGTTCATGTGATGGGCGTCATGGCGCTGGAACTTTCCGGCGGCAGCGCGCCCACCTGCGCCGCGTTGCCACAGGAACAGGCCGGCCAACTGGTGGAACTGCTGGCCCGCGACCTGGACAAACTGGTTCCCGGCGCCAGCGCCCTGGACCTGGTCTTCGCCGCCGCCCATTTCGACCCCGCCGAAGTCCTGCGCCCGGGCTGGCCGCTGCATCGGCGGCTGGACGAGTTGCGCCAGCGCGCGCCGGGCCGCGAACAGGGGCCAAGGGTGATCGCGTTCGGTGCGGACCGCGAAGGCGTGGTGCCGCTACCGCTGGCCGCCGACTCCGGCTTGCACGGCGGGCAGATGCGGGTCCTGCCGTTCCTGCTCAGCGGCGCGCCGGAAACCGTGCAGGCGCTGCAGGAAAGCTTCGAGGAAGTGCTGCTGGACCGCGGCATGGCCGCTGCCGATACCGCCTTGCTGGCGCAGGAAAGCTTCGGCGCGCGGATCGAACACGCGCGCTACCTGACCGTGCACGACCTGACCGCGATCATGGCCATGCAGTACCAGCACCAGGGCCTGCAACCGCTATGGCCGGTGATCGAGACCGCGTTGCTGGCACCGGGCGAAGAGGAATGGCTGGACGCCCCACCGGAGCCGCTGTTGCGTTACGCGGGCGGCGAAGTACAGATCGCGCTGCTGGATCCCGGCGCCTGGCAGCAGCGCAATGAACCGGCGACGACCAGCCCGACGGCGACAGGCGACGTGCAGGAGCTAGAGCGTGCCTACGAATACTTCCAGGCCCGGCAACGCCAGTTCGCCGCGGTGCTGGAGGCGCATGGCATCCCGGTGACGTTTGCGTATTGTTCCGGCAATGAAGAAGCGCGGAAGACGCTGGAAAGCTGATCTAGACTGATTTTGTAGGAGCGGGCCCTGCCCGCGATGCCCTTCGTCACGC
>JBOHXX010000173.1:0-7117 GCA_050737675.1 Pseudoxanthomonas sp. | reverse complement strand
ACGTGACGAAGAGCGTCGCGGGCAGGGCCCGCTCCTGCGACAACAAGACATATCGAGAAGACGGACGACACCATGGCCTCCAAGCCCAAGAAACCCGCAACCAAGGTCGCAAAGAGCGCGACCAAGACGACTACAGCGGCGCCGGTACTCGCCGACGTGCGTGCCCACATCGACGGCATCGACCGCCAGATCCAGGGCCTGATCGCGGACCGCGCGGCCTATGCGCTGCAGGTCGGCAAGGCCAAGGGCAAGTTGGCCGCGGCAGTGGATTATTACCGGCCGGAGCGCGAGGCGCAGGTGCTGCGCATGGTCGTCGACCGCAACGAAGGTCCGCTCAGCGACGAAGTGCTGGTGCACGTGTTCCGCGAGATCATGTCCGCCTGCCTGGCCCAGCAGGAACCGCTGAAAATCGGCTTCCTCGGCCCCGAAGGCACCTTCAGCCAGCAGGCGGTGATGAAGCATTTCGGTCGCTCCGCGCACGGCCTGCCGCTGGCCAGCATCGAGGAGGTGTTCCAGGAAGTGGAGAACGGCAACGCCGATTTCGGCGTGGTCCCGGTGGAGAACTCGGGGCAGGGCACCATCCAGGTCACCCTGGACATGTTCCTCACCTCCAACCTCAAGATATGCGGCGAAGTCGAATTGCGCGTGCACCAGTACCTGCTGTCGCGTACCGGCCGCATCGAGGACATCGAGCGCATCTACTCGCATCCGCAGTCGTTCGCGCAGACGTCCTCGTGGCTGCGTTCCAACCTGCCCAAGGTGGAGAAGATCCCGGTCTCCAGCAATGCCGAAGGCGCGCGGCGCGCGCGCAATTCCGACGATGCCGCTGCCATCGCGGGTGAGAGCGCCGGACATGTGTATGGCCTGAAGAAAGTCATCATGTCCTCCATCCAGGACGACGCCGACAACACCACGCGCTTTCTGGTGATCGGTCGCAGCATCTTCCCGACATCGGGCCATGACCGCACCTCGGTGCTGGTGTTCATCCACGACAAGCCGGGCGCACTGTTTGATGTGCTCAGCCCGTTTGCGCGGCATGGCATCAGCATGAACCGCATCGAATCGCGTCCCTCGCACAACGCCAAGTGGGAATACGGCTTCTTCATCGACCTGGCCGGACACATCGAGGACGAGTCGATGAAGAAGGCGCTGGCCGAACTGAAAGCACACTCGGCCCAGATCAAGGTGCTGGGTTCGTACCCGGTGGCGGTGCCGTAGGACATGGGCGAACGGCAGAACTGGACCGTTTCCAGCGGTCGGACGCTACAGGGCGAGCTGGAAATCCCCGGCGACAAGTCGGTTTCGCACCGCGCGGTGATGCTCGCTGCCTTGGCCGACGGCGTGTCCACCATCGATGGCTTCCTGGAAGGCGAGGACACCCGCGCCACCGCGGCGATCTTCGGCCAACTTGGCGTGCGCATCGAAACCCCATCACCTTCGCGACGCATCGTGCACGGTGTCGGCGTCGATGGCCTGCGTGCGCCAGGCGCGCCGCTGGATTGCGGGAACGCCGGTACCGGCATGCGCCTGCTATCCGGGTTGCTGTCGGCGCAGGCTTTCGACAGTACGCTGGTTGGCGACGAATCGCTTTCGCGGCGTCCCATGCGCCGGGTCATCGATCCGCTGTCCAGGATGGGCGCGCGGATCGAGTCGGATGCTGGTGGCCTGCCACCACTGCGTATCCAGGGCGGCCAGACGATTCGTGGCATGGACTACACCCTGGAAGTCGCCAGTGCCCAGGTGAAGTCGGCGGTGCTGCTCGCCGGGCTGTATGCCGACGGCGTAACCGTGGTGCGCGAACCGCATCCTACCCGCGATTACACCGAGCGGATGCTCAGCGCATTAGGCGTGGATATCGAATTCTCGCCGGGCCATGCGCGCCTGCGTGGCGGGCAGCGCCTGCGCGCGACCGATATCGAGGTACCCGCGGACTTTTCCTCGGCCGCGTTCTTCATCGTCGCGGCGAGCATCGTACCCGGCTCCGAATTGCGCCTGCGCGCGGTCGGCCTGAATCCGCGTCGCACCGGCCTGCTGGTCGCATTGCGGGCGATGGGCGCGGATATCGTGGAAGAGAACCGCAGCGAACATGGCGGCGAACCGGTCGCCGACCTGGTCGTGCGCCATGCGCCGTTGCACGGCATCGAGGTGCCGGTACGGATCGTGCCGGACATGATCGATGAATTCCCGGCGCTGTTCGTCGCGGCCGCCTGTGCCGAAGGTCGGACCACGGTGCGCGGCGCGGCGGAATTGCGGGTCAAGGAGTCCGACCGCCTGGCTTCCATGGCCTCGGGCCTGCGTGCTTTGGGCATCCATGTGGATGAAACCGCCGATGGTGCCACCGTCCTTGGCGGCGAGATCGGAGGCGGGGAAGTGCATAGCCACGATGACCATCGCATCGCCATGGCTTTCAGCGTTGCCGCGCAACGGGCGACCGGGCCAGTCCGGATATTCGACGTGGCCAATGTGGCCACGTCGTTCCCGGGTTACGACGCGCTCGCGCAGCGCATCGGTTTCGGCGCCTTTACCGGCTCTTGAATTCCACCGGCACCACCACGGCGCCGGCGACGGCCTTGCCGTCCTTCATCGCGGGTTCGAAGCGCCACTTGCGTACGGCGTCGGTCACGGCGCGATCCAGGTCGCGACTGCGCTCGCCACTGCGTTCCACTACCTTCACATCGGTAGGCACGCCACTGGGATCGACTTCGACGCGCACGCTGACGCTGCCTTCCACGCCGGAGCGCAGCGCCTGTGGTGGGTATTTCGGCGCCTGGTTGCTGGCCAGTGGCGACGGATCACGAGTGATCTTCGCCACGGGCTTCGGTTTCGCCGGCGGCTTTGCCGCCGGTTTCTTCGCTGCAGCCTTGTCGGCTGTGTCTGCTGGGGAAGTAGTGGCCGCTTCGTCCACGACGGCAGGTTGTTCGGTGGCGACCGGTGCGATCATCGGTTCAGCGGCGGGGCGCTTGCCGTACCACCACAAGGCCAGGGCAACCAGGGCCACCAGCAGCAGGATCCAGAGCAATGCATTGTTGTTGCGTGCAGACGCCACGACAGGCGCATCGGGATCGACGTGGTTGTAGTCAGGATCGTTCGGATTCGGTGTGGACATGCTTGACCTCCCTGAACAAGTGAATGAACAGGTACGAGTCTTGCATGCGGGTTTGTTGCGATAGCGTCACGGGACCGTGAAAGCGGTTCGCTGCGCAGACGATCCGTTCAGCTCGTGACGATTAGCGATCGGCCTTGAAATCGATCGGGATCACCAGGCTTGCAGCGATGGCCTGGCCATTGCGTTGCGCTGGCTGGAAACGCCACTCGCGTACTGCTTCCATGGCGGCGCGGTCGAGGTCGCGCGATCCGCTGCGCTGGACCAGGGCCACGCCGGCCGGCATGCCGGAGGCATCCACTTCGACCCGTACCAGCACCGTCCCGCTTTCGCCGCGGCGCAATGCGGCGCCCGGGTAACGCGGCGGCGGCATCTGTCCCTTGATCGGGACCGGCTGCTCGCCCGGTGCGAGCGCTACTGGTGCCGATGCGGCCGGGGCATTGGCGATCGGCATTCCCGGTTGCTTACTTTCGTCGATGGGCGCGGGCAGGGTGGGTGCGGGTGGAGCCGTCTCCACCACCTGTGGGCGTTCTTGCGGCGCGTTGTCCTTGCCAGTGGCGTCCGGCATGTCGCTGGCGCCGGCGCCACCGGCCAGCGGCTCGGGCAAGGCTTCCAGTTGGCTCAATGGTTTTCCGGGCGTGGTGGGTTCCACTTTGTAGAACGCCTGGTCGCGGCCCATCCACCAGACGATCACGAATAACACCAGCCCGATACCGAAGGCGATAGCGGCGATGCGCAACGCACTGCGCGGCAGGCGGAAGACGTAATCGTGGTCGGGCTGGTTCGAGGCAGGCGTGTTCGAGGCAGGCATGGCGGGTTCCGGTCGGCTCGTGGCGATTCTGACATGGCTTGCCCCATGCGGACGAGGCAACAGCCTGCATTACAGGCGATAATTGAGCTTCGACCGCCACGAAATCCACTCCATGCTCGATCCCGCCCTGCTCCGCGCCAATCCCGCCGAACTCGCCCAACGCCTGCAGGCCACGCGGGGCTACATCCTGGATGTGTCCGCGCTGGAATCGCTGGAATCCGCACGCAAACAGTTGCAGACCCGTACACAGGAGCTGCAGAACCTGCGTAACACGCGCTCCAAGGCCATCGGCCAGGCCAAGGCGAAAGGTGAGGACGTGTCGACGCTGATGGCGGAAGTGGCCGGGTTCGGCGAGGAACTGAAGGCTTCGGAAGTCGAGCTGGAGCGCATCCGCGGCGAGATCGAATCCATCGCGCTTGGAATTCCCAACCTGCCGCACGAAAGCGTGCCGCCCGGCAGCGACGAGGCCGGCAACGTCGAACAGCGCCGCTGGGGCACGCCGCGCACGTTCGACTTCGCGGTGAAGGACCATGTGGAGCTTGGCGCGCGTCATGGCTGGCTGGACGGCGATGTCGGCGCAAAACTTTCCGGCGCGCGCTTCACTGTGTTGCGTGGCCAGCTGGCGCGCCTGCATCGGGCGTTGGCGCAGTTCATGCTCGACCTGCACAGCAACGAACACGCCTATGAAGAAACCAATGTCCCGTTGATCGTCAACGAGGACTCGATGCGCGGTACCGGCCAGTTGCCGAAGTTCGAGGAAGATCTGTTCTCCACCGTCGTCGGTGAATCGAAGCGTTACCTGATCCCGACTTCGGAAGTGCCACTGACCAACATCGTCCGCGACGTGATCCTGGAAGACGGCGTGCTGCCGCTGCGCATGACCTCGCACTCGATGTGCTTCCGCGCCGAAGCCGGCAGCCACGGTCGCGACACCCGCGGCATGATCCGCCAGCACCAGTTCGAGAAGGTGGAGATGGTTTCCATCTCACGCCCGGCCGAAAGCTACGACGAACATGAGCGCATGACCCGTTGCGCCGAAGTGGTGCTGGAGAAGCTGGGCCTGCCGTACAAGCGCATGCTGCTGTGCAGTGGCGACATGGGTTTTTCCGCTACCAAGACCTACGACCTGGAAGTCTGGCTGCCTTCACAGGACACCTATCGCGAGATTTCCTCGTGCTCCAACTGCGAGGACTTCCAGGCCCGGCGGATGCAGGCGCGCTGGCGCAATCCGGCCACCGGCAAGCCCGAACCCGTGCATACGCTCAACGGCTCGGGCGTGGCCGTGGGCCGCGCCATGATCGCGGTGATGGAGAACTACCAGAACGCTGATGGCTCGATCACCGTGCCGGAAGTGTTGCGTGCGTACATGGGCGGCGCAGAAACCATCGCCTGAAGGAAAGGATTGCGGGCGGCGGGCGAAAAAAAGGGCCCGCGTGGCGGGCCCAATGGAGAGCGAACTATCTTTTGCGTGCTGTCATGCAGCCAAACGCAGTGGCTCGGGAATGGAGGCCAATGCTCCGGCAATCGCATCGCTACGGTGCTGCGGCGAATAGGCCACGCCTTCGGCACGGACGAATTCGATATCGGTCACGCCCAGGAAACCGAACACCTGGCGCAGGTAGGCCTCCTGGAAATCGGTCGGCGAATCCGTATGGATGCCGCCACGGCCGCTGGCGATGATGATCTTCTTGGCGCCGGCCAGGCCTTCGGGGCCTTTTTCCGTGTAGCGGAAGGTCTTGCCGGCCACGGCCACGCGGTCGATCCAGGCCTTCAGCGTCGACGGAATGGAGAAGTTGTACATCGGTGCGCCGATCACCAGCACGTCGGCGGCCAGGAACTGTTCCATGGTCCGCGCGGCGTCGGCGGCTTCTTCGGGATTGGCCTGGGACAGCGACTGGCCGGTCAGATGGGCCAGGGGGTTGGCATCCAGGTCGCGATACTCGACCTGCAACTGCGGTAGCTTGTCCTGCCAACGGGCTACGATGGCGGCGGTGAGCTCACGGGTCACCGAGCCGGTGCCCAGTGCGCTGGAGTCGAGGTGCAGGAGTTTCATGTTGGCTATCCACTTCGGGAGGCGGCGGCGCCGCGTTGAATGCCAAGGTAGATCGTTGCTGAAATAGAATAAATATGGTTATATATCACTAATTGTTCTGAATATGGAATTATCGCCATGCAGGATCTGAATGACCTTTATTACTTCGCCATGGTCGTGGACCACGGCGGCTTCGCCGCGGCCGAGCGTGCGCTGGGCATTCCCAAGTCGCGCCTGAGCCGGCGCATCAGCCAGTTGGAAACCGACATGGGCGTGCGCCTGCTGCAGCGCTCCACGCGCAGGTTTGCAGTCACCGACGTGGGCATGAGCGTCCATCGCCACGCCCAGACCATGCTGGCCGAAGCCCAGGCCGCGCGCGAAGTGGTCGACCGGCTGAGCGCCGAGCCGCGCGGCGTGGTCCGGGTCAGCGTGCCGGTGGAAGTGGCGCAGACCCAGTTGCCGAAGATCCTGCCGGCCTTCCTGGACAAATATCCGAAGGTCCGCCTGCAGTTGCACGTGAGCAACCGGCGCGTCGACCTGATCAACGAAGGCTACGACGTGGCCCTGCGCGTGCGCGCCAAGCTGGACGACGACGGCAGCCTGGTGATGCGCAGCTTCGGCCAGATCCGCCAGTTGATGGTGGCCAGTCCGAAATACCTGAATCGTGCAGGCCGCCCCAAGGATCCTGAAGACCTGGTCCAGCACGTGACCCTCAGCACCAGCGAGGACGATGCCCGCCAGCGCTGGGAATTGCACGGTCCCGACGGCGACATCCGTCGCGTGGATATCCAGCCGCGGCTTTCAGGCTTCGATTTCCCGTTGTTGCAGGCGATGGCGAAGGATGGCTTCGGCATCACCCTGTTGCCGGAAACGGTATGCGCGGACCTGGTGCGCAAGGGTGAGCTGGAAGCGGTGCTGCCCGAATGGACCCTGCCGCAAGGCATCTGCCATGCGGTATTCGCCTCGCGCCGCGGCATGCTCCCGGCGGTGCGGGTGTTCATCGATTTCCTGGCCGAACACCTGCCCAAGCAGATCGAGTCGTCGCGACTGGATTGCGGCGGCAAATGCGATGAGCCGGAAGCAGGCAAGGAAGCAGCCGCGATAAAGATCAAGAAGGCGTCATAGGCAAAAACGCGCGCCTCATGGGAAAATGCCGCGCGCCCTGCAATGG
>JBOHXX010000172.1:0-7182 GCA_050737675.1 Pseudoxanthomonas sp. | reverse complement strand
GGCTGGGGAGCTCGCGCCCATGGGACGCTCCTACAGGGGTATCGATCGTCAGTGGCGATGGACCTGGAACGCCGGGAACGACTGGGTCACCGGCATGATCTCCAGCCGGTTGATGTTGAGGTGCGGCGGCAGCGTGGCGATGTAGAACAGCTGTTCGGCGATGTCTTCGGCGGTCATCGGGTTGGCGCCGCCGTAGACGCGATCCGACGCGGCCTGGTCGCCATGGGTGCGGACCAGGGTGAATTCGGTTTCGGCCATGCCCGGTTCGATGCTGGTCACGCGCACGCCGGTGCCGTGAAGGTCCGAGCGCAGGCCCAGCGAGAACTGCTTCACGAAGGCCTTGGTCCCACCGTAGGTATTGCCGCCGGGATACGGATAACTGGCCGCCACCGAGCTCATGTTGATGATCACGCCGCGACGCTCGATCAATGTCGGCAACAGGCGATGGGTCAGCGTCACCAGGCTGGTGATGTTGGTGTCGATCATGGTGCGCCAGTCCTGCAGGCTGGCGCTCTGTGCCGGCGCGGTACCCAGGGCCAGGCCGGCGTTGTTGATCAGCACGTCGATGTCGCGGAAGCCTTCGGGCAGGGCCGACAGCGCGGCTTCCAGCGCGGCTTCGTCGCGGATATCGAATACGGCGGCATGCACTCGCTCCGCGCCGAATTCTTCCACCAGCGGCTGCAGTCGTTCGGCGCGGCGGCCGGTGGCGATCACGCGCCAGCCGGCATTGGCGAAGCGTTTGACGGCGGCGGCGCCGAAACCAGAAGTGGCGCCGGTAATGAGGACGGTCTGGGTCATGGGGATCTTTCGGGAAAGTATTTATCAGGGAAACAATGTACTAAAAATCCGTTCGCGCCGAGGTTGTCGAACCACGAATGCAATTTTCAGCGGCCGTCACCAGACGAAGGGAATCAGCCGCCTGGTCTGCCGCGCGTACTCGGGATACTGCGCGGGAAATGCTTCGGCGAGTACTCGTTCCTCGATGCGTATGCGCCATAGGAACGCGATGGTCACCGGCACCATCACCACCAGCAGCGACCACAGGTTGCCCAGGGCCAGGCCGAAACCGAGGAAGGTCATCAGCGCGCCGGTGTAGGACGGATGGCGCAGCAGGCGATAAGGACCGTGGCGGATGAGTTCATGGCCTTCGCGGATGGTGACGTCGACGGTGAAGAAATCCGCCAGCACGCGGATCGACCAGAAGCGCAGCATCATGCCGGCGGCCATCAGCAGCAGGCCGATCCAGAACAGCGGCAGGCGTACGGCGCCGAAGTGGCCAGGGGCATGTGCGGAGAGCCAGATGGCGATGCCGATGCACACGTAGACGGTCACCAGCAGCATTCGCAGGGTGCCGCTGTCGCGTGAGCGCGAGCGGTCGCTGGAGCGGCGGCTCCAGCCCAGCCAGAGTTCGCTCGCTGCCCAGAGCGTGGTCAGTGCGACGAACAGTTTGCCGGCGAGGGAAGCGATTTCGATCATGGCCTGCTCCGTTCCAACGTTCTCCGGCTCATCGCTTGAACGCCATGAGCACGATCCCGGCACTCACCAGGCCCACGCCCAGCCATTCGCGGCTGTTGAGCCGTTCGTGCAGGAAGACCAGGGCGAACAGCGCCACCAGCACCAGGCTGCCCTTGTCCACCGCGGCGACCTTGGACGCGTCGCCCGCCTGCAGGGCGCGGAAATAACAGACCCAGGAAGCGCCGGTGGCGAGGGCCGAAGCCAGCAGCCAGCCCCAGGTGGAGGCCGGGATCGAGGCCGGCGGCTGCCACTTGCCGGTGCCCAGCACGAATGCGGCCAGCACCAGCAGGATCATTCCCGTGCGGACCAGGGTGGCGAAATCGGAATTGATGTTTTGCAAGCCGGCCTTGGCGAAGATCGCGGTCAAGGCGGCGAACACCGCCGAGAGCAGCGCCCAGAAAAACCATTGTGAATGGGCGGTCATGGTCCGGTTTCCTGTCGCGGTAATCCAAGGATACTCCCGCGACTAGCGTGGCCGGACTACGACGCGGTGCGTGGTGCTACTGCGCCTTGATCGCCATCGCCGGCAAGCCGCCGCTGGCGAGTTTCTGCTTGGCTTCGGCCAGTTCGCTGGCGCTGCCGTACGGGCCCATGCGCACGCGATACACGGTCTTGGCCCCGATCTGCGCCGATTCCACGCGTGCCGACAAACCCAGCAACGCGATTTTCGCCTTGGTGGATTCGGCATCGCCGGAGGCACCGAAGGCGCCGGCTTGCAGAATGTAGCGCGCATCGCTGGCAGGCGCCGTGCCGGCGCTTGCCGGCGTGGCAGCAGTCGCGACTGTCGTTGTGGCGGTGGTTATAGTCGCGGCGGTGGTCGGAGCGGCGGCTGGCGTTTCCGCGATCGGGGTCGGATTGCCGGTATCGGACGGAGTCGCCGCAGCGGCCGCGGCTTTCTGCGCACGTGCGGCACTGGCCTGTTCTGCGCGCGCACTGGCCGCGAGTTCGGCGTCGGACATCTGTACTTCCTTGCCGGGAAGCAGGTCGTAGAACTCGTACTGGGTTTCCTTGGCCGCGGAGTCGTCGACCTTCGCATCGGGTTGCGAAGTGGCGGTGGAGGTTTCCGGGGCGATATCGTCGGCATTGCCGTCGGCGTCGGCCACCTGCGCCGGCAAGGCGTCGGGATTGGGTTGCGGGCGGAAGAAACCGTCGCCGTCCTTCTTTATCAGGCCGGGGACGATGAAGAACGCGGCTGCGCCCAGCACCAGTCCCGCGATCATCCACACCCAACCCGGCGTACCGTTGCCCGAGTTGCGTCGTGCCTGGTTCTTGTTGCGTCGTGCCGCCATCCAGCTACTCTCCGATACTCAATTTTCAATTACATTTTTTCAGGGGCGCTGACGCCCAGCAATTGCAATCCGTTGGCCAGTACCTGCCGCGCCGCGCAGGCCAGCGCCAATCGCGCGTCACGCGTATCGGCATCTTCCACCAGCGCCTTCACTTCGTGGTACCAAGTGTGGAAAGCATAGGCCAGTTCGCGCAGGTATTGCGCGATGAGATGCGGCTCAAGCAATTGCCCGGCGTTTTCCACTGCCTCGGGGAAACGCGACAGCTCCACCATCAACAACAGCGAATGTTCGTCGTCCAGCAAGCGCAGCTTGGCCAGACCGTTGTCCTGGTCGTAGCGGTAGCCTTGCGCGATGGCCTTGTCCAGGATGCTGAAAACACGGGCATGCGCGTACTGCACGTAATAGACCGGGTTGTCCTTGCTCTGTTCGCGGGCCAGGTCGATGTCGAAAGTGAGTTGCGAATCGGGCTTGCGCGCGATCAGGAACCAGCGCGTCGCGTCGCAGCCGGCTTCCTCGATCAGGTCGCGCAGGGTGAAGTAGCTGCCGGCACGCTTGGACAGCTTCACTTCCTCGCCGCCGCGCATGACGGTCACCATCTGGTGCAGCACGTATTCCGGCCAACCCTTGGGAATGCCGACATCCAGCGCCTGCAGGCCGGCACGCACGCGCGCCAGCGAGCCGTGGTGGTCGGCGCCCAGCTCGGTGATCGCGCGCCGGTAGCCGCGCTGCCACTTGCTGAGGTGATAGGCCACGTCCGGCACGAAGTAGGTATAGCTGCCGTCGGACTTGCGCATCACGCGGTCCTTGTCGTCGCCGAAGTCCGTGCTCTTCAACCACAGTGCGCCGCCTTCCTCGTAGGTATGGCCGGAGGCATTCAGGCGCTCGACCGTTTCTTCGACCTTGCTGTCGGCATACAGCGAGCTTTCCAGGAAATAGGTATCGAAGGACACATCGAACGCGGCCAGGTCGCCGTTCTGCTCGCGGCGCAACGCGGCCACGGCGAAGCGGCGGATCGCGTCGCGGTCGTCCGCATCCCTGGCGCCGGTGATGGCGTGGTCGTCGGATTCCACGGTTTCGCCCTTCATATAAGCGTCGGCGACGTCCTGGATGTAGTCGCCGCGATAGCCGGCTTCCGGCCAACCCGCGTCGTCGGGCTTCAGGCCCTTCGCGCGGGCCTGCACGGAGAGTGCGAGGTTCTCGATCTGCACGCCGGCGTCGTTGTAGTAGAACTCGCGACGCGTGTTCCAGCCGTTGGCCTGCAGCACCCGCGCGATGCAGTCGCCGATCGCGGCGGCGCGGCCGTGGCCGACATGTAGCGGACCGGTGGGATTGGCGGAAACGTATTCCACGCCTGCGGTCTTTCCTTCTCCGGAAGTATTGAGTCCGTAGGCGTCGCCTTGCTGCAACGCGGCCGTGACTTCACGCTGGTAGGCGGCAGGGCTCATGTGGAAATTGATGAAGCCGGGCCCGGCGATCTCGACTTTGGCGATGTCGCTGCTGGCGGGCAGCGCCGCGACCAGGGCCTGGGCCAGCGCGCGCGGGTTGCTGCGCGCAGGCTTGGCCAGCAACATCGCGGCATTGGTCGAGAAGTCGCCGTGCTCGCGGGTCTTGGGGCGTTCGACCACGAAATCCGGGGTGGCGGTGTCGGCCGGCAGGGTGCCGGCGCTGCGCAGGGCGTCGATGCCCTGGGCGATCAGGGCGCGGAGTTGGGATTTCAAAGGAGTTCTGCTGGAAACGCGGATAACGCGGAATAGGGAATTTTAGCCGAGTACGGCCTTGCGGTCTCAGCCGATCGCCATCCTGGCGATGTAGCCGGAACGGGTTTCGCCGGCTTCCCTGGCCTTGCGGTCGAGTCGGCGCAGGACCCGACGCGGCAGGGTGATGTTGACCCGCTCGATGGTGTCGTCCAGTTGCGCCGGGTCCACGGTCACCAGGCCGAACAACCAGCCGGCATAGGCGGTCTGATGGCGGATGGCATCCACGGGGGAGGGTTTTGGAATGGCCTGGCCCGCGTCGAGGGCGGCGTCGATCCACAGGGTCGCCGCGGCTTCGGCATTGTCGATGGCTTCATCCAGCGTGTCGCCTGCGGAAAAGCAGCCGGGCAGGTCGGGGATGGCGACACCGAAGGTAGTGGTGCCGGTCCCGGTTTCGATCGCGATGGGGTAACGCATGAGGATGGCCTTTCTATAAGCCGGCTTGTTTTCGGATTGCCGCGACCAGTCCTTTGCCGAGGTCTTTCTTTGGATGCGGTACCACCAGCGTGCCGGAATGCCGTGGATGCTGGAACGCATGGTGCGAGCCGCGCGTGCGGACGAGTACCCAGCCAGCCGCCTGCAGTTCGCGGATGAGCACTTTACTGTTCACCCGATGTGTATGGTACGCACCAGGGGTCGGGTGTCAACGGTACACACTCAAACCCACCCCCGCGAGGCCAGCGACACCGCCGGCCCGTCGCCGACCACGAAATGATCCAGCAGGCGCACCTCGACCAGGGCCAGCGCCTGTTTCAGGCGGGCGGTGACGGCGCGGTCGGCGGCGGAAGGCTCCGCATCCCCGGAAGGGTGGTTGTGGCCCACGATCACCGCCGCCGCGTTGTGGGACAGGGCGCGGCGCACGACTTCGCGCGGGTGCACTTCGGCGCCATCGACCGTGCCCTGGAACAGTTCCTCGAAGGCCAGCGCACGGTGGCGGGTGTCGAGGAACAGGGCGGCGAAGACCTCGTGCCCGCGCCCGCGCAGGCGCTGGGAGAAATAGCGGCCGGCGCTGGCCGGGTCGGTCAGGACTTCGCCACGTTCCAGCGCGGCGGCCAGGTGGCGGTGGCCGAGTTCCAGGGCCGCGGCCAGCTTGCAGGCGCGGGCCGGACCCAGTCCGGGCAGGCGGGCGAGGCCGGTCGGGTCGTTTTCCAGCAGCACGCGCAGCGGACCGTGGGCGGCCAGCAGTTCGCGGGAGGTCTGCACCGCGTCGCGGCCGCGCAGGCCCGAGCCCAGGAAGATCGCCAGCAATTCGGCATCCGACAGCGCGCCGGCGCCGCGGGCCAGCAGCTTTTCACGGGGACGTTCTTCGGCGGGCCAGTCGCGTATGTGCATATGACCAGCTTGGCGGGTGTCATGCCCCGGCGGTATCAGGCGGGTCGGGTGCATCGGGTAAGCTAACTGCCTGTACGGCGATAGGAATTCCCCGACGTGGCAAAAGAACCGGAAAGCCACTTGAAAGGCCAGCACATCCTGTTGTGCGTCGGCGGCGGCATCGCCGCCTACAAGGCGCTGGAACTGGTGCGCCGGTTGCGTGACGCCGGGGCCGAGGTGCAGGTGGCGATGACCGCCGGCGCCCAGCATTTCGTCACCCCGCTCAGCTTCCAGGCGCTGTCCGGCAGCCCGACCCGCACCACCCTGTGGGACAGCGCGGCGGAAGCGTCGATGGGCCATATCGAACTCGCGCGCTGGGCCGACCGCATCGTCATCGCCCCGGCCACCGCCGATCTGCTGGCCAAGCTGGCGCACGGTTTCGCCGACGACCTGGTCACCACCCTTTGTCTGGCCACGACCGCGCCGATCTCCATTGCGCCGGCCATGAATCACCGCATGTGGCTGCATCCGGCTACCCAAGCCAATATCGCGACGCTGCGTGGACGCGGAGTGCAGGTGATCGGCCCTGAAGACGGGCCGCTGGCCGAAGGCGAATCCGGTCCGGGCCGCCTGAGCGAACCGGAAGCCATCGTCGCTGCCCTGGTTTCCGCCGATGCCGCGACACCGGTGACCGACAACGCCTTGAAGGGCCTGAAAGTGGTGGTCAGCGCCGGCCCCACTTACGAAGACCTGGATCCGGTCCGCTACCTCGGCAACCGCAGCAGCGGCAAGATGGGTTTCGCGGTGGCCGACAGCGCGCGCCGGCGCGGGGCCGAAGTGGTGCTGATTTCGGGCCCGGTCCATCTGCCCACGCCGGCAGGGGTCAGGCGCGTGGACGTGCGTTCGGCCGCGCAGATGCATGAAGCGGTGTTCGCGGCCTTTCCCGCCGACATCTATATCGGCGCCGCTGCCGTCGCCGATTACACTCCGCGCGCGCCGGCCGCCAACAAGATCAAGAAATCGAACGAGTCACTGGCCCTGGACCTGGTGCGCACGCCCGACATCCTCTCGGAAGTCGCCGCGCAGACCCAGGGACTGAAGCTGGTCGTCGGTTTCGCCGCCGAAACCGAGAACGTCGCCGGCTATGCGCGCGGCAAGCTGGTGGCCAAGCACCTGGACCTGATCGTGGCCAATCGCGTCGGCGTCGCGGATGGCGGCTTTGAGAGTGACCAGAACGCAATGACCGCGTTCTGGCAGGACGGCGAACGGGTGTTTGCGCCCGGTCCCAAGACCCGGCTCGCCGACGAACTGAT
>JBOHXX010000171.1:0-7209 GCA_050737675.1 Pseudoxanthomonas sp. | reverse complement strand
GGCGTGGTCTTCATCGGTCCCAAGGCCGCGTCCATGCGCAAGATGGGCAGCAAGGCCGGGGCCAAGGACCTGATGATGGCGGCCGGCGTGCCGGTGGTGCCCGGCTACACCGGCGAGGACCAGTCGCCGAACGTATTGTCGAGGGAAGCAGCGCGGATTGGCTTCCCGCTGATGATCAAGGCCGCGCACGGCGGCGGCGGCAAGGGCATGCGCATCGTCCACCGCCTGGACGAATTCATCGCCCAGCTCGAGAGCTGCCAGCGCGAAGCCAGCAATGCCTTCGGCCGCGACCGCGTGCTGCTGGAACGCTACGTGCAGACCCCGCGCCATATCGAGATCCAGATCTTCGGCGACACGCACGGCAACGCCATCCACCTCAACGAACGCGAATGTTCCGCCCAGCGCCGCTACCAGAAGGTGCTGGAGGAATCGCCCTCGCCTTTCCTGACTGCGGAACTGCGCGCGGCGATGGGCGAAGCGGCGGTCAAGGCCGCACACGCCATCGACTACGTCAACGCGGGCACGGTGGAATTCATCGTCGATCCCGACGGCGCGTTCTATTTCATGGAGATCAACACGCGCCTGCAGGTCGAACACCCGGTCACCGAACTGACCACCGGTTTCGACCTGGTCGAGTGGCAGTTGCGCATCGCCGCGGGCGACGCCCTGCCGGTTACCCAGCAGCAAGTGCCGCAGCACGGGCATGCCATCGAAGTGCGGCTGTATGCGGAGGATCCCGAGGCCGGCTTCCTGCCCGGATCGGGCAAGCTGGAGAAACTGTTGCTGCCGGCGCCCTCGCCGCAGGTGCGCATCGACTCCGGCGTGGTCGAAGGCGACGTGGTCAGCATCTTCTACGACCCGATGATCGCCAAGCTGATCGTCTGCGACCACGATCGCGCCTCCGCCCTCGCCCGCCTGCGCGATGCGCTGGCCGCATGCGAGATCGTCGGCCCCAAATCCAACATCGATTTCCTCGAACGCCTGGTGCGCCACCCGGCGATCGTCGAAGGCAGCATCGATACCGGCTACCTGGATCGACACCTCGAAGAATTCATGCCGGCGCATGCCATCGATCCCGCCCTGCTTCACGCCGCCGCGGTCGCGACCTTCCTGACCCAGGAAGCCGATGCCCAAACGCAGGCCAGGACCTCGGGCGACCCGGGTTCTCCCTGGGCGATCGCCGATGGCTGGCGCCTGGGCCATGCGGGCCGCCGCCCGCTGGTGTTCCTGCATCGTGGCGAGGAGCTGCGTCTGATGGCGCAAGGTGCGGCGGGCGAATACACCATCGAATCCGCTGGCCAAAACCACCCGATCAACGGTGCCCGGCTTCACGCCGGCGAGTTGAGCCTGCGCCTGGGCGACCAGGCGCGGCGATTCCGGGTGCGTGCGGACCAGCGTCGGGTCACCGTGCATGACGGCGAGCGGAGACTGAGCCTTGCGCTGGTGCCGGTGTATCGGCCGAAGAACGCCACCGCAACCGGCAACGACGGCCGCATCGTCGCGCCGATGCCCGGACGCGTGGTCATGCTCAAGGCCAAGCCTGGCCAGGCCGTGGTTGCCGGACAGGAGTTGCTGGTGATCGAGGCGATGAAGATGGAACTGGCGATCAAGTCGCCGCGCGATGGCATCGTCGCCGAACTGCGCGCCGTGGCCGGCGATTTCGTCGAGGCCGACGCGGTATTGGCGACGCTGGAACCGCAAGTTTGATTCCCCTGGCCACCTGTGCCGCGCATCGCGGCCAGGGCCGGATACAGCGGTAATTCGCGTTTGCATCTGACAACCCCGGAGTCTTCATGCTCTCGCGCACCCGTTTGCTGCTGGTCCCCATGCTGCTGCCGCTGGCAGGCTGCGTCACCTTCGAGAGGTCACCATTGCCGCTGGCCTGCGATGCGCGCCTTGAAGGACGCTGGTTGCCCATTGCCAACAGCGCCGAGGAAGCGGCCAAACTGACCGCGGACGATTACGCGGCGGTCGATGGGCAATGCCATGCCACCCTCTCCATGAGCCAGGCCGCCGACAAACCGGCCCGCAAGGCCGAGGTGCAGGCCTCGGGTTTCGAGCTGGGCGGCGAGCACTACCTGGCGCTGGGCGAACAGGATCTTGCCCGGCTGTTCGCCGGCACCGACGCGGCATCACCCGACAAGGTTCCCGGCACCGGCATCGCCCTGGTGCGCTACCGTATCGTCGACGATATCCTGAAGCTCGAAACCATCGATGTGGACACGGTCAAGCGCATGGTCGACCAGCACCAGCTTTCCGCCGGGACGCGGGACCAGCTCAACTACGTCATTGCCGGCGATGAAGCGCGGTTGCGCGAGGTGCTGCTCAAGCATCCCGGGTTGTTCGGGCAGGGCCAGGCTCCACCGATGACCCTGCGCCGCGCGCCTGCCACGGCCACCCCATGACCGACTTCGTCCGCATCGTCGAGGTCGGCCCGCGCGACGGCCTGCAGAACGAAAAGACCATCATCGCCACGGCCGACAAGATCGAGCTGATCGACCGCCTTTCGCGGACCGGGCTGCGCAGCATCGAAGCGACCAGCTTCGTCAGTCCGAAGTGGATCCCGCAACTGGCCGATGCGGCCGAAGTATTCAGCGCCATCGAACGCAAGCCGGGCGTTTCCTACCCGGTACTGGTGCCGAACGAGAAAGGCTACGAACGTGCGCGCGAAGTCGGCGCACGGGAAGTGGCGGTATTCACCGCGGCCTCGGAAGCCTTCAACCGCAAGAACATCAACGCCGGCATCGACGAGTCGATCGAACGCTTCCGGCCGGTGCTGGAACGGGCCAGGGCCGACGGCGTGAAAGTCCGCGGCTACGTGTCCACGGTGCTGGGTTGCCCCTACCAGGGCGAAGTGCCGGTAGCCGACGTGGTCCGGGTCGCCGCGCGCCTGCATGCACTGGGCTGTTACGAAATATCGCTGGGCGATACCATCGGGGTAGGCACCCCCCGCAAGGCCCGCGCGATGCTCAAGGCCGTCGCCAGCGAAATCCCCCTGTCCGCGCTCGCGGTGCATTTCCACGACACCTATGGCCAGGCCCTGGCCAATATCCTCGCCTGCCTGGAGGAAGGGGTGGCGGTGGTCGATTCGGCCGTGTCCGGCACCGGCGGCTGTCCCTACGCCAAGGGCGCCAGCGGCAATGTCGCCAGCGAGGACGTGGTTTACCTGCTGCACGGAATGGGCGTGGAAACCGGCATCGACGCCGCTGCGCTGAGCCAGACCGGCCTGTGGCTGTCGGCCCTGCTCGGTCGCGAAACCGGCAGCAAGGTGACCCGGGCCCTGTCCGGCGCATGAGCATGCAGCCACCTGCCGACCCAGCCGATCCGGGCGCCAGGCCCACTTGCGAAGCGATCGCCGCCACGCTGGCGTCGCTGCAGGAGGCGCTGGCCGATTCCGCGCTCGATCTCCGCCTGCGCACGTTGCTGGAACAGGCGCATACGGCGCTGCATGCCTCCCTCGCCGAAACCGACGAGGCGCGCCTGCGTTACCGGGCGCTGTTCGACGCGGTGCCCGACCCGGTCAGCATCCTGGCCGAGGACGGCACCGTGCTGGACCTCAACAAGGCCGGCATGGCCGCCTACAAGCGGCCACGCGAAGAGATCGTCGGCAAGAACATCAACGTGCTCAATCCCGAGCTGCCGCACGACCACATGGGACCGGTGTGGGAAACCCTCAACCGCGGCGAGACCTACGTCATCGAGGTCACCAACATGCGCGCCGACGGCACCCGCTTCCCGGTGGAAGTGCACTCGGCGAACCTGGTGTTCGATGGCCGCAAGAGCCTGGTCGCGGTGGCCCGCGACCTCAGCGGCCGGCACGAGGCGGAACTGCGCTACCGCGAGCTGATGGAAGTGATCGACAAGGGCATCGTGGTCCAGAACCAGTCCCGCGAGATCGTCTACGCCAATCGCGCGGCGATGCGCATTTTCGGGGTCGGCGAAGGCAAGCGCGTGGACGAGGAGTTGAGCCTCGATCAATGGCGGATCGTCGACCAGCATGGCCACGAATTGGCCAGGGACGCATTGCCGTCGTATCGCGCCCTGACCACTGGCCAGGTGGTGGAAAGCATGGTGCTGGGCATGTACCACCGCGAACACAAGCAATTGCTCTGGTTGACGGTGACTTCGGTGCCGCAGTTCGCCGCCGGCGGCGACCAGCCGGCCCAGGTCACTTCGATCTTCAGCGACGTGACCGCGCTCAAGCGCGACAGCGCCCTGTTCGATCGCGCCCAGTCGCTGGCCCATATCGGCGGCTGGGAATGGGACACCGGCCGCGACCGGATCTACCTGACCGACGAGGCGATACGCATCCTGGGACCGGCACAGGCGCCCACCGACATCGAGGCGATGCTGGCCTGCCTGCGCGAACCCGACCGCCGCCGCTTCCGCGGCGCGATGGAACAGGTGATCGAAACCGGCGGCGGCTTCGACCTGGAACTGCAGGGCAGCCGGCTGGATGGCCATTCCTTCTGGATCCGCGTCATCGGCGAGGCCGAAGCCACCGACCCGGCCTCCGCGCGCATCACCGGCACCCTGCAGGACATCTCGCTGGACAAGCGCGCCGAGGAAACCCTGCGCATCCAGGCCCGCACCGATCCGCTGACCGGACTGATGAACCGCGATGCGGTGCTCAACGAACTCGGCACGCGCCTGATCGATCCGGTGCACGCGCAAGTCGCGCTGCTGTACATCGACCTGGATCGCTTCAAGACCGTCAACGACGTGCTCGGCCACAGTGCCGGCGACGAACTGCTGATGCAGGCCGCCGCGCGCATCCTCGGCGCGGTCGGCACCCAGGGGCTGGTGGCGCGCTTCGGCGGCGACGAGTTCCTGGTGGTCTGCGATGCCAGCGGCGATCCGGCCCAGCCGGAGCGCCTGGCCGATGCGGTGCTCGGCGCCTTCGCCGAATCTTTCCGTTTCGACAAGGACGAATTCGCCATCACCGCCAGTATCGGCATCGCCCGCGCGCCGGCCGACGGACTACGTCCGCAACAGCTGATCCAGCATGCCGACATCGCCATGTACGACAGCAAGCACCGTTCGCGCAACGCCTGGCAGGCCTTCACCCCGGAACTCGCGCGTCGCCAGCAGGACCGGCTGCAGATCGAGACGCAACTGCGGCGCGCGGTGGACAACCAGGAGTTCCGCCTGGTCTACCAGCCGCAGGTCGACCTGCGCCGCGGCCACATCGTCGCCGCCGAGGCGCTGATCCGCTGGCAGAACCACCAGCTCGGCGAATTGCGTCCCGATCTTTTCATCAGCCATGCCGAAACCACCGGCGACATCGTCCGCATCGGCAGTTGGGTGTTGCGCGAAGCCTGCCGCCAGGTGCGCGAATGGCGCGACATGGGCCTGGGCATCGTGCGCGTGGCGGTCAACGTCTCCTATCGCCAGTTCGCCGGCGACGACCTGGCCGAGAACGTGCGCGCGGTGCTCGCCGAATACGATCTTCCCGGTTCCGCGCTGGAACTGGAATTCACCGAGCGCGTGCTGATCGAGGACGCGCCGGCCACGCTCAAGACCTTCGCCGAACTGCGCGCGCTGGGCGTGGTCCTGACCATCGACGATTTCGGCGAGGGCTACAGCGCGCTCAACTACCTGCGCCGCCTGCCGATCCACGGACTCAAGATCAGCCAGCTGTTCACCGAAGGCGTGCCCAACAACCGTTCCGACGTGGCCGTGTGCCAGGCGGTCTCGGCCATCGCCCGCAGCCTGGGGCTGGGACTGGTGGCCGAAGGCGTGGAATCGGAAGCGCAACGCCAGTTCCTGCTGCAGCTCGGCGTGCCGGTCGGCCAGGGTTTCCTGTTCGCCCCCGGCCTGTCGCCGGATGAATTCGCCAGCCGTTTGCGCTCGCCGGAGGAGCGCGTTTCCAATGCCTGAGACGAATGCGTACACGTTGCGCCCGATCGAGCCGCGCGACGACGTCGCGGTCGCGGCCATCATCCGCACGGTGATGCCGGAATTCGGCGCGACCGGCTGCGGCTTCGCGATCAACGACCCGGAAGTGGACTGGATGAGCCAGGCCTATGCCGAGCCGCGTTCGGCCTACTTCGTGGTCGAACGCGAGGGCGCGGTAATCGGCGGAGGCGGCATCGCTCCGCTTGAAGGCGGCGATGGCGCCACCTGCGAACTGCGCAAGATGTACTTCCTGCCCGAGGTACGCGGCATCGGCGCCGGTGCGGCGATGATGGCGCGCTGCCTGCAGGTGGCACGCGACGCGGGCTTCAACCGTTGCTACCTGGAGACCCTCGGCGGCATGGACGCGGCGATGCGGCTGTATGAACGCACGGGCTTCCACCGCCTCGATGCGCCGCTCGGCGCCACCGGACATGGGGGCTGCAATACCTTCTACCTGCTGGATTTGTAGGAGCGCCGTCAGTCGCGACCGAGGATTCAAGACCACCCCGTTGCTTGCAAGAACCTGCATCATCCGGTCGCGGCTGACGGCGCTCCTACAGCCTGGACCATCGCGTAAAATGCCCGCTTCCCGAGCGATGGACTTCCGCATGCAGCTTTCCGACACCCGCGCCCTCATCACCGGCGGCGTTTCCGGCCTGGGCCTGGCCGTGGCGCAACACCTCGTGGCGAACGGCGGCAAGGTCGCCCTGTTCGACGTCAACGACGACAAGGGCACCGCCGCAGTCGCCGCACTGGGCGAAGGCAAGGCGCGCTATTTCCGCACCGACGTCACCGACGAAGACGGCGTAGCTACTCAAGTTGCCGCCGCCAGCGAATTCCTCGGCGGCCTGAATGCCGCGATCAACTGCGCCGGCATCCTCGGTGCCGGGCGCGTGCTGGGCAAGGAGGCTCCCATGCCGCTTGCCAACTTCCGCAGCACCGTGCTGGTCAACCTGGTCGGCAGCTTCAATGTGGCCAAGGCCGCAGCCAACCTGATGCAGCACAACACGCCGGGCGAAGACGGCGAGCGCGGCGTGATCGTCAACACCGCCAGCGTGGCCGCGTACGAAGGCCAGATCGGCCAGGCGGCGTATTCCGCCTCCAAGGGCGGCGTGGTCGGCATGACCTTGCCGATGGCGCGTGAGCTTTCGCGTTTCGGCATCCGGGTGATGACCGTGGCCCCGGGCATCTTCTGGACGCCGATGGTCGATGGCATGTCCGAGGAAGTGCAGAAATCCCTCGGCGCCTCGATTCCCTTCCCCGCCCGCCTGGGCCGGCCGGAGGAATTCGCCGAAACCGTGGCCTTCATCG
>JBOHXX010000170.1:0-7212 GCA_050737675.1 Pseudoxanthomonas sp. | reverse complement strand
CGCCTGGGCACCGCGTATGTGCCGACCCTGGAAGTCGCGTTCTTCCGCAATGCCTTTGGCCTGCTGGTGTTGCTGCCGATCCTGCTTCGCCCCGGCCACGCCCCCCTGCGCACCCGGCAGCTGCCGCGCTATTTCCTGCGCAGCGTGATTGGCCTGGGCTCGATGCTGTGCGGGTTCTGGGCGCTGGGCCACCTGCCGCTGACCCAGGCGGTCTCGCTGTCGTATTCGACCCCGTTGTTCGCCACCATCGCCGCGGTGCTGTGGCTGGGTGAAAACGTACGCATGCGCCGCTGGGCGGCCGTGATCGTCGGCTTCATTGGCGTGCTGGTGGTCGTCCGCCCGGGCTCCGTCGATTTCACTCCCGGCACTTTGATCGCCGTGCTTGCCGCGGTGTTCAGCGCGTTGGTCGCCATCCAGATCAAGCAGCTGACCCGGATCGACGGCGCCGATACGGTCGTGTTCTACACCTATGTGTTCTGGGTGCCACTGTCGCTGGTCCCGGCGTTGTTCGTGTGGGTGTGGCCGTCCGGCATCGCCTGGCTGTGGCTGGCGGCCACGGGTGTGTTCGGCACGCTGGGGCAATTGCTGTGGACGCGCGCGCTGCGCCTGGGCGAAGTGTCTGCACTGACACCGATCAGCTTCATGCAACTGCCGCTGGTGGCGCTGTTCGGATGGTGGCTGTTCGACGAATCGCTGGATCGATGGACGGTCGTTGGCGTTGGCATCATCCTCGGCGCGAACGCCTATATCGCCCATCGCGAAGCCGTGCTGGCCCGGCTTGCGGCGACCCAGTCGCCCACCGCCGCCGCAAAGCCCGGTGAATAACTTCCAGCCCCCCCGGTGCAGCCCGGCATAATTACGGAAACCCAGGAAAAACCACCATGGCCATGTCCGAATCCGATATCCAGAAAGGCTGGATCTACCGCACCAGCCACAACCAGGAACGCCTGGTGCTGGGCTGGGACCGCGATGGCCGCGTGGTCTATTGTTCGAAGGGCAAGGACGCGGAACGGCCGTTCGAGAACTGCCATGTGCGCATCACAGGATTGAAGTTCGCCCAGCGCGCGATCGGCAAGGTCCGGCAGATCGAGGACCTGAAGCCCTACCTGGTTGCGAACAAGGCGACCACCGTGGTGGTGCGCTGATCGCGACAGGGAAAATCAGGAAGCGTTTTCCTTGTCCGACTGGCGGATCTTGCCGGACAGTTTGGACATGGTCGGATCCGGCTTGGCCGGGTCGGCCTCGAGCAATGGCGTGACGTAGCGCTTGCGCAACGCGGCGCCTTCCTCGTGCCTGCCGTAGTAATCCAGCGTCTCGCCCAGCTGCCAGGCCACCTCGATGGTCTTGACGTCGCCCTCGCCTGCGTGGAACCGCAATACCTTCGCGTTCGCATGCTGCAGCGCAAGGACACCGGCGCGGATATACGTGCCACCGCAGGGCAAAAGCGGCCAAACCCCGGGGCCTAAGCAGCCAAACACGCGCTTTTGCCAGGCACATCATGATGTTCTCACCGTTCTGGTGCTAATCCATTCGGCACTGTACGGAGCCGACGTCCCCCATTCCGGCCCGACAGCATCACCGCAACGCCCCTGTAGCCCGACCGGAAGTCCCATCGAACATTACGGAGGATCCGCACATGGCAGCACCTGGACGCGTCACCGTCGTACTCGCAGCAAGCGCCATCACCCTGCTCACCGCCTTGCCCCTGAAAGCCGAAGAAGGCGACTACAGCTTCTGGCAGACCCTCGCCAACCTGGTATCCCCGCCCAAGGCCGACAACAAGGTCACCGCGGCGCAGCGCCAGGGCAACTATCCCTTGCGCTCCAACCCTTCGGGCTTCGCCGACGGTTTCAGCCCGGGCGCCTACAGCCAGTGGCAGACCGTGCAGCTAGCACCGGAAACCGGTGCGGTCTGCGGCGATGGTTCGCCGTACAAATTCTTCGTCAACCGCGTCGCCAACACCCGCAACACAATCCTGTACATGGAAGGCGGTGGCGCCTGCTGGGATTACGCCAGTTGCACCGGACAGACCGGCGTGCGCGGCGCGCGCAATCCCAATGGCATTCCCAACGACTACATGAGCCTGCTGAATCCCGGTTCCAGCCTGGTCAGTCCGTTCGTGACCCGGGTCAGCCCGTTCGACGGGGTCAAGACCCAGGGCTGGAACATGGTCTATGTGCCCTATTGCACCGGTGACATCTACAGCGGCGACAAGGTCGCGGTGTACGACGACCCGAGCGGGAGCAATTCGCCGCTGGTCTGGCACCACAACGGCGTGCGCAACACCCGCGCGGTGATCGCCTGGTTGAAGGACAACCTGCCACGGCCCACGCAGATGCTTTCCACCGGCTGCAGCGCGGGCGGCGCCGGCAGCCTGACCAGCTACTACCCGACCCGTCGCGACATGGCACCCACGCGCGGCTATCTGATCGACGATTCGGGCCCGATCTTCCCCACTCCGGCCAACGGCGATCCGCAGCAGTATCCATCGCAGCCGCTGATGGCGAAGATCCGCAAGGTATGGGGACTGGACGCGCCCAATGGCCCACTTCCCTACCTGGCCAGCGGCATGCCGCAGTTCGACCTGGGCGAACTGGGGTCGCTGTACACGGCCCTGTCGGTGAAATACCCGAACGATCGCCTCGGCCACACGCATTTCTGGAAGGACCTCAACTACTCGTCCTATTCGTACGAGCGCTTCCATCCCGAAATCGCCAATGCCCCGGACCAGGCGACCAAGGAGCAGCTGATCCATGCCCGCTGGGACATCGACACGGGCAGGTTGTCGCAACGCCTGAACGGGCTGAACAACTTCGGCGGTTATTTCCCGCAGTACCGCGCGCTCAACGAAAGCCACTGCACCACCATCGTCGATTTCAAGAACGGCGACATCCAGGCCCAGAACCTGCAGTTGAAGAACTTCATCGACAGCGTGCTGGACGGACAGGGCAAGGTGCTGGACGCCAGCGAACAGAGCGACCAGGCCGACCGTGCCAAGCCGTTCAATCCGCTGTACTGGCTGGTGGATCAGTTGCTGGGTTGAAGAACCGCAGCGCCGCCTGTCCCCGCACCGCGGGCCAGGCGGCAGGCCTGATTGCATGAAGCTGAAAATCACCGCTTTCATCGTTGCCATGGCCGTCCTCGCACTTGCCGCCTGGACTGCAACTACGCACGTGCGCAATGACAAGTCGGGGCCGAACGCGCAATCCGGCGACAAGGATGTCGAAGCGCTCGCGGTCGATTCGCACCTCGCGTCGCTGAAAGACAGCCCGCAGGCCCGGGCTTATCGCGAGCGGCAGGATTTCGAAGCGAGGAGCAAGCGCTTCCTGCGGGACGCCGCCACGCTGGGGCCGGTCGAACGCGAGAAGCAGGCCCACGCGCTATCCATGTCGATCGACAAGTACGAACGCGAGGCCGGGCTGTCCGCAGGCGAGGCCCTGTTGCTGCGTAGCGCCCTGATCAAGGCCACGGTCGCGGATGAAGCACGGCAAGCCACGCAGATCGCCGATCTCATGCAGGACTATCGCGAGCGCGCAGACCGGGGCACGGCCGAATACCTCGCCCAGCACCAGCGCGACCCCCGCTTCCAGGACTACAAGGCGCATGAGCGCAACATCGTTGCCGAAATCATGGCCATGCGCAGCATTCCCGGCGGCTTGAGCCGCGACGAATACCTGCGGCAGCGATTGCAGCAGGCGCGCGAACTCGCTTACGGGAAATAATCGGGCCCTTAGGCAGGCGTCGATTCTCGCTTCCAGGGTCGCAAGGAGCCACGGAAAAGCAGCAGCCAGGTGCCGACCACCCAGGCCGTCGCCGCCATCCATCCGCCGAGGATGTCCGACGGATAATGCACGCCCAGGTAGATCCGCGAAAATCCCACCAGCAATGCAAAGACCACGGCCGCCAGCAGCGCCAGCCAGCGCCAGCGCGTATGCCAGGCCAGCAGGATCACCACCATCGCCAGGGTCATCGACCCCATCGCGTGTCCGCTGGGGAAACTGAAAGTGGTTTCCGGCGAGACCGACTCCCACAACGAAGGCCGGTCGCGCTGGAACAACTGCTTGCTGCCCAGGTTCAACAGCGCCGAACCGATGAAGGCAACCGCGGCGAAGGTCGCCTCGCGCCAGCGCTTGAACGCTAGCAGCGACAGGACGATGGCGACGTTGATCGCAATGACGCCTTGATAGCCGACCCGGGAAATGGCGATGAAGAACCGGTCCAGCGCCGGACCGGCATATGCATGGGCGCGCAACAGGATCGGATCGTCGAACACGAACCGCTCCAGCTCATGCACTTCATCGGCCAGCTCGGTGAAAATCCAAAGCGGCAGCAGCACGCCGACGAACAGCAAGGCAATCCAGCCACCGTGGTGCTTCAATAACGCGACGATGATCCGCGCGCCGCGCGCGGCGGCTTCACCCAACGCTTCGCGCATAGCGCTTTTCGACGTAAGCGTCGATCAGGGCGACGAACTCGTGGGCGATGTTCTCGCCGCGCAACGTGACCGCCTTCTCGCCGTCGATGAACACCGGTGCGGTCGGCGCTTCGCCAGTGCCCGGCAGGGAAATACCGATGTTGGCGTGACGCGATTCGCCCGGCCCGTTGACGATGCAACCCATCACCGCCAGGGTCATGTTCTCCGCGCCGGGGTGGCTGACTTTCCATTCCGGCATCCTGGCGCGCACGTGGTTCTGCACCACGCCGGCCAGTTCCTGGAAAAACTCCGAGGTGGTGCGTCCGCAACCGGGGCACGCGGTGACCATCGGCGTGAACGCTCGCAGGCCGGTGGTCTGCAGCAGTTCCTGGGCGACGATGACCTCTTGCGTGCGCGACTGGCCGGGTTCCGGCGTCAGCGAAATGCGGATGGTGTCGCCGATGCCTTCCTGCAACAACACCGCCAGCGCCGCGGACGAGGCGACGATGCCCTTGCTGCCGATGCCCGCCTCGGTCAGGCCGAGGTGCAGCGCGAAATCCGAGCGCTGGGCCAGGTCGCGATAGACCGCGATCAGTTCCTGCACGCCGCTGACCTTGCAGCTGAGTACGATGCGCTCGCGCGGCAGGCCTATTTCCACTGCGCGCTCGGCCGAATCCAGCGCCGAACGGATCAGCGCTTCGCGCAGCACGTGGCTGGCTTCCCAGGGCTCGGCGCGCTGTGCGTTCTCGTCCATCAACTGCGCGGCCAGCGACTGGTCCAACGAACCCCAGTTGACGCCGATGCGCACCGGCTTGTCGTACTTCAACGCGAATTCGATCAGCTGCCCGAACTGGGTGTCGCGCTTGCGGCCGAAGCCGACGTTGCCCGGGTTGATCCGGTACTTGCCCAGCGCCTCGGCGCAAGCCGGCTCGTTGCTCAGCAGGGTATGCCCGTTGTAGTGGAAGTCGCCGATCACCGGCACTTCGACGCCCATCATCCGCAGCTTCTCGACGATGTGCGGCACGGCCGCGGCGGACTCGGGATTGTTGACCGTCACCCGCACCAGTTCCGAGCCCGCGCGCCACAGGTCCGCTACCTGCTTCACCGTGCCGGCGATGTCGGCGGTGTCGGTATTGGTCATCGACTGCACCACCACCGGATGGCCGCCACCCAGGGTGACCGCCCCCACGTTGACGGCGCGGGTGATCCGGCGCGGCGCGGCGCCGGCTTCGATGGGGAGTTTGCAGGGGGCGATCAGGTTGTTCATGGAAGATATTTTAGCGCCTGCCGCTCTTGTGGGAGGGGCTTCAGCCCCGACGCTCTTCAGTTGGACAGGCATCAAGGCTGAAGCCCCTCCCACATTGGCGGGCAACCTTTCCGGCAGAGTCATCGGTTAGGGTATCGCCCATGCTTGAAGACCCCGCCCGCGACATCCTCACCCCCACCCAGCTCAATACCCTGGCCCGCGACCTGCTGGAAAGCGCATTCCCGCTGGTCTGGGTGGAGGCGGAGCTGGGCAATGTCACCCGCCCTGCTTCCGGACACCTGTACTTCACCCTGAAGGACGCACGCGCGCAGGTGAAGTGCGCCATGTTCAAGCCCAAGAGCCAGTGGCTGAAGTTCGTGCCCCGCGAGGGCCTGCGCGTGCTCGGCCGCGGACGCCTGACCCTGTACGAGGCGCGCGGCGATTACCAGCTGGTCCTGGATCACCTGGAGGAAGCCGGCGAAGGCGCATTGCGCCGCGCGTTCGAGGAACTGAAAGCCAGGTTGCAGGCCGAAGGCCTGTTCGACGAGGCGCGCAAGCGTCCCCTGCCCTTGTATCCACGACGCCTGGCAGTGATCACCTCGCCCAGCGGCGCGGCGGTGCGCGACGTACTCAGCGTGCTGGCGCGTCGCTTCCCGTTGCTGGAAGTGGACATATTGCCAACCCAGGTGCAAGGCGCCACGGCTGCCGCACAGATCACCTCGCTGGTGGAACGCGCCGGCGCCTCGGGTCGCTACGACATCGTGCTGGTGACGCGCGGCGGTGGTTCGCTGGAGGACCTGTGGGCGTTCAATGACGAGCGCCTGGCGCGTGCGATTGCCGCGTCGCCGGTTCCCGTCGTTTCCGCGGTGGGCCACGAAACCGACTTCAGCCTGTCCGACTTCGCCGCCGACTTGCGCGCGCCCACGCCTTCGGTAGCCGCGGAGTTGCTGGTTCCCAACCATGGCGATCTCAGCGTTCGCCTGCAAGGCCTGCAAAGGCGCCTGTCCGCCTTGCAATTGCAGTCGCTGCGCCAGTCGATGCAGCGCGCCGACCGTGCCGTCCTGCGCCTGCAGGCGATGCGTCCGCAGGCGCGACTGCAACTGTTGCAGCGCCGGCAGCAGGAAGCGCGCCGACGGCTGGAATCGGCGTGGCGCGAGCAGTTGGAGCGCCGTCGCTCCAGCCTGCGCCATGCCGCGGCCGTGCTCCGCGCCACCCAGCCGCGACGCCGGTTGGCCATGTTGCGCGAACGCCTGCAGTCGCTTGGGCTGCGCCCGCAGGCAGCGGTCGCGCGCGAACTTCAACGCGACACCCTGAAACTGCGCGCGTTGGCACGCTCGCTGGAGGCGGTCAGCCCACTGGCGACGGTGGCCCGCGGCTATTCGATCATCGCCGATGCCGAAGGGCGGCTGGTGCGATCCGTTTCCCAGGTGCAGCCGGGAGATGCAGTGAGCGCGCGACTCAGCGACGGCGAACTCAAGCTGAGAGTCGAATAGCCGGAGCGCTGCTGGGGTGGCGTAGGTAACGATGTAGGAGCGACGCAAGTCGCGAAGGC
>JBOHXX010000169.1:0-7321 GCA_050737675.1 Pseudoxanthomonas sp. | reverse complement strand
TCCATATCCGCAGCAGCCGCGGCGTGGCGCTGCGGCCGACGAAATCGAGCAGCCGGGAATAGGCCTGCTCGGCGGCGGCATCGATGCCGATCTCGCGTTCGTCGACCTCGATCACGCCGAACGACAGCTGTCCGTCGGTGGCCCAGGCGATGTCGCCATCGCGGCCATGGCGGACCGGCGAACGGGTGCGCCAGATCTCGAACGGCGTCGTTCCATACGGCTGCAAGGGCACGCGCAGGTAGCGCGGGTCGCTGTTGCGCGGCGCATCGTTGCCGAAACCCAGCACCGCCAGCACATCGTCGCCCTGCAACAGCGCCTCGGGCGAATCGGCCTGCACGTAATCCACGTCCAGGCGCGCGTGCGGCGTGGCCGTGGGCAGCGAACTCATCGGCCGGTTCATGGGTTGCCTTCCTGCAGGGTGTCGCCGCCGAAGACTTCGCCCACTTGGTGTTTCCTGCGCAGCCAGCCACGGAGCGCCCGTGGCGCCAGCTGCAGTGCGTTGAAGGCGTAGATCAGCCGGAACAGGCGCAGCCGGCGCAACACCGGTTTGTTGTCGAACACGTCGCCGGCGAGCATCGAGATCACCGCCTGCTCGACCTGGAAGGTGTTGCGCGGGCTTGCGAACAAACGTTCCATCACCGGCGTGGTGAAGCGGTAGATGAACCAGGAAAAATGTTTCAGCCCTCGTTTCAGGCGCTTCTCCATGGCCCGCTGCAGCCGTGGCTCGCTGGCCGGATCGCGCAGCGCGCCGTCGACCACTTCCGCCGCCTGCTCGGCGCTGTTCATGCCCAGGTACACGCCGGACGAGAACACCGGATCGATGAATGCATACGCGTCGCCGATCATCACCCAGCCCGGCCCGGTCATCCGCGCGCAGGTATAGGAATAGTTGCCGGTGACGTGCACCGGGGCCACGCGCTCGGCCTGTTGCATGCGCGTCCACACCGACGGCGTCCCCTGCAGGGTCTGCATCAGGAAGGTTTCATTGGAGCGGGACTCGTTGTCGCCGCGGCGCTGCTTGAGGTATTCCGGGAAGCACACCGCGCCGACGCTCATCACGTCGTCGCGCAGCGGGATCAGCCACATCCAGCCATGGGGGAAACGTTCGACGGTGATGTTGCCCGCATCCGGCCCCTCGCGGCGGACCACGCCGCGGAAGTGGCTGAAGATCGCGGCCGACTGGTGCAACGCGTTCTTCTTCTTCAGTTTCAGCTTGGCGCCGAGGAAGGTATCGCGGCCGCTGGCATCGACCAGGTAGCGCGGGGCGAACACCAGCGCTGCGCCATCGGCGCCGCGTGCAAGGACCGTGGCGGGACGGCCATCGGCGCCGAACTCGACCTTCTCCACCGCCACCTGCATGCGCGCATCGACGCCGTTTTCCACCGCATTGCGGAACAGCAGCAGGTCGAATTCCTCGCGCTTGACCTGGTAGGCATGCGGGAACCGGGGGCTGAGGGCGCGATCGAAGCGGAACACGTTGACGCTGTTGCTATCGCCCTGCAGCGGGAAATCCGCGCCGGGCTTGAACACGCCGATCCCGCGCACCTGTTCCAGCACGCCCAGGCGTTCGAGGATGGGCAGGTTCATCGGCAGCAGCGATTCGCCGATGTGGAAGCGCGGGTGCAGGCCTTTTTCCAGCAGCACCACTTTCCAGCCCTTGCGCGCCAGCAGGGTGGCGGCGGTCGTGCCGGCGGGGCCGCCGCCGATCACCAGCACGTCGACCGCCATCACATCCTCCGCCAGGGCGGCGGCCGGCTTCGCGGCCGGCGGCGTATCCATGCGGGGCTGCGCGCTGGCGGGAACGGCTTCGGTCATCCTGGCAAAACCCTTGTGTCGGCGTTCATCGGGAACAGAGGCCCATGATAACGCGGCGGTCGCGGGCGCCGGTTGCCAAGGCGGCGCGGATACCGGATCGTGTCGCCCTGTTACTTACGGAAGTCACCGGATGTCCCCGCAAACCGAAGCCGAACGCGAACTCGCCGAATTGCTCGTCGAAAGCCTGAACCTGGAAGACGTCGAAGCCGGCGCGATCGATCCCGAGGCGCCGCTGTTCAATAGCGGACTGGGCCTGGATTCGATCGACGCGCTGGAACTGGCGCTGGCGATCAGCAAGCACTATGGCTTCCAGCTGCGCTCGGACAACGAGGAGAACCGCCGCATCTTCGCCTCGCTGCGCGCGCTGTCGGCGCATGTCGAAACCAGCAAGGCCGCCTGAGCCGGCGAGCCCGCGGCCAGCGATCCCGCCGGCGGTGCTGATGGGTTTGCGGGTGGCGCTGGCGCTGGCCTATCCGTTGCTTGCGCACCTGGCGGGTGCGCGTGGCGACGGTGCGTGGGCGGCGGTCGCCATGGCCGACCTGGTCCTGTTGCTGTTGCTGGGCCCGCTGCTGGAACGCCGCCCGTGGGCGCTGCTGCTGCTCGCAGCGTGCCTGCTGGGGTTGTGGTGGCTATCGCTTTCGCGCTACGCGCTGCTGCCGCTGCTGTTGCCGCCGGTGCTGTTCCTGGCCCTGGTGGGCTGGTTCTTCGGACGCACCCTGAGGCCTGGACGGGTGCCGCTGATCACGCGGATGGTCGAAGCGCTGCACGGCCAGGCCGGCATGCCGATGACCCCGGGCCTGTACCGCTATGCCCGCCGCCTGACCGTGGTATGGGCCGTGGTGCTGGCGTTGCTGGCGCTGGTCAACCTGCTGCTGGCGCTGTGCGCGGTTCCCGGCGGAATGCTGGTGCAATCCGGATATAAACCGCCGCTGACCGTGACCGATGGGCAATGGTCGTGGTTCGCCAACTTCCTCACCTATGGCGTCATCGGCGGGCTTTTCTGTGGCGAGTACCTGTGGCGCAAGCGCGTATTCCCGCAGCGGCCGTACCGCAGTTTCTTCCACTTCCTGCAACAGATGGCGCAATTGGGGCCGGGTTTCTGGGGCGGGTTGATGCGCTGATGGGCGTCGGCACACCTGGAAAGCCGCGGTCAAGGTTGCCATGACAGGCGCTCCGGTATCCTAGGCCGCAGGCAAACGCGTCGATCCAGTCAGGTACATCCGCAGCATGCAGTTCATCATTCCAGCGGAACATCCGAGCCTGGCGGGGCATTTCCCGGGCCGGCCGATCGTGCCGGGCGTGATCCTGCTGGACCGCGTCGTCGAGGCGATCGAGGCGGTCCATGGCGCGTTACCTCCCTTGCGCCTGCCGCAGGTCAAGTTCCTCAAGCCGCTGTTGCCCGGCCAGCCCGCCTTGGTGCAGTTGCAAGGGCAGGCGCCGCGTTGGCGTTTCCGCGTACTGCGAGGCGACGATCTGCTCGCCAGCGGTGAAATCGTCGCCGGGCCGACGGCCACGCCATGAGTGCGGGCACTGCATGAGCACGAATTGGAAGCAGCGCCCGGAAGGCGGCGGCCGTTTCGCGATCTGGCTGATCCGCGGCATCGCCCGCCATGGCGGGCGCGCCCTGGGCCGGGCCTGCCTGTATCCGATCACCGTGTATTTCCTGCTGGTCCGCGGCCCCGAACGCCGCGCCTCGCGCCGTTACCTGGCGCGGGTACTGGGCCGCAAGGTCGGCCTGTGGCCGGTCGCGCGGCATATCCACACCTTCGCCGCGACCATCCTCGATCGCGTGTTCCTGCTCGGCGGGCGCTACGGCGGCTTCGACGTGCGCGTCACTGGCCTGCCGCAACTGACCGAAGGACTGGATCGCGGCCACGGCGCGCTGTTGTTCGGTTCGCACCTGGGCAGCTTCGAAGTGCTGCGGGTGCTGGCCCAGCAGAGGCCCGACTACCGGATCCGCGTGGTCCTGGACAAGGGCCACAATCCGGCGATGACCCAGTTGCTGGATGCGCTGAATCCGGAAATCGCCGCCGGCGTGATCGATGCCGCCCAGGATGGCCCGTCCATCGCCATGGCGATCAAGCAGGCCACCGATGAAGGCGCACTGGTCGCGTTGCTGGTGGATCGCGCGCGCGCCGGCGAACCGGCATTGAATATCCCGTTCATGGGCCGTGACGCACCTTTCCCGACGGCGCCCTGGCTGATCGCCGCCGTGCTGAAAGTGCCGGTGGTGCTGGGTTTCGGCCTGTATCGCGGCGGCAACCGCTACGACCTGCGGTTCGAGGCTTTCAGCGACGGCATCGCCGTGCCGCGGCAGCAACGTGCCCAGGCCGTGCATGCGCTTATCTGCCGTTACGCCGCCAGGCTGGAGCATCACGCCCGCGACGCACCTTACAACTGGTTCAATTTCTATGATTTCTGGGGTGGTGAAGATGAAGGCAGCACGCCGTCCGCGACCGACCCGCCGCCCATCGTGGCGATCGATCATGCCGATGCTGATGCTGCTGTGCAGCGCCGCACTGCCTTGCGCCGCAGCGCCTGAGTCCGCTGCCGCGCAGCCAGTCGATGCGGGTTGGATCCTGCGCGCGCTGGCGAGGCCTGCGCCGGTGCGTACCGCGTTCGTCGAACTGCGCGGTTCGCCGCTGCTGAAGGCGCCGTTGCGGATCGAGGGCGAATACCAGCGTCCCGACAGCGACAGCCTGGTCCGCGAAGTGCGTTCGCCATACGCGGAGACCACCACCTTGCGCAACGGCGAGGCGATCATCGCCCGCCCCGGCAAGACGCCGCGCAAATTCCCGCTGGCACGGGTACCGGAACTGGCCGGCTTGCAGGCCAGCTTCGGCGCGCTGTTGTCCGGCGATCGTGTGTCGCTGGAAAAGCATTACCGGCTCGCGTCGCAGGGCACGCGCCAACAGTGGACGCTGTCGCTGACGCCGAAGGACGCAGAGCTGCAAGGCAGCGTGCGTGACATCACCCTGTACGGGCGCGGCGCCGAACTGCGCTGCATCGAAACGCGTCCGGTCAAGGGCGAGCTGCAACGCACCCTGCTGGCTGGCGCCGCGCACGAGGCCGCCGACGCCGGCACGGCCCCGGCTTTGGCGACGTTGTGCCGCGCGGGTAGCGCGCACTGATGCTGACGGCGCGCAGTCGCCTCGCCCTGGCCTTGCTGTGGCTGGCGTTGCTGGCGGTGGCGGGCTGGGCGATCGGCCAGCGCCTGCAGCTCAGCGGCGACCTGCGCAAGTTCATGCCCGGCGCGGAAACGCCGGCGCAGAAACTGCTGATCGACGAACTCGGCGAAGGGCCGGGCTCGCGCCTGCTGTTGATGTCCCTCTCCGGCGCCGACCCGGAGACGCTTGCGGCGCAATCGCAGGCCTTGCGCGAAGCCCTGGCGGCGCGCCCGGAATTCACCCTGGTCGCCAACGGCGGCGATGCCAGCCTCGATGCGATCCCCGCACGCCTGCGTCCGTACCGCTACCTGCTCACCGACAGCCTCGACACGCAGGCGCTGGATGCAGCGTTCCTGCGCCAGGAACTCGATGCGCGCGTGCAGGACCTGGGTTCGCCCGCCGCCGCCCTGATCGAACCGCTGCTGCCTTCCGATCCCACCCTGGAAACATTGAAGCTGGCCGAACGCTGGCAGCCGGCGAACGCGCCGCAGCGTTTGCATGAGGTCTGGTTCGATCGCGCCGGCGGCAAGGCCTTGCTGGTCGCGCAGACCCGCGCGGCGGGTTTCGATCCGACCGGCCAGCAGGCGGCGGTGGACGCGATCCATGCCGACTTCGCCAGGGTCGCCGCGGCAAGCAAAAGCCAACTGGTGCTGACCGGTCCGGGCGCGTTCTCGGTCGAGATCGGTGGCCGCACAGCGGCCGAGGCGCAGTGGATCGGCATGATCGATACGCTGGGGTTGATCCTGCTGCTGTGGGTCGCCTATCGCAGCTGGAAGATGCCGATCCTCGGCGCGTTGCCGCTGGCCACCGCCGGGCTCGCCGGCCTCGGCGCGGTGGTGCTGCTGTTCGACGGCGTGCATGGCATCACCGTGGCCTTCGGCTTCACCCTGATCGGCGTGGTCCAGGATTATCCGATCCATCTTTTCAGCCACCAGCGCCCGGGCGTGTCGCCGTGGGCCAACGCACGCGCGCTGTGGCCGACCCTGGCCACCGGCGTGGTGTCCACCTGCATCGCCTACGTCACTTTCCTGTTCTCCGGCGTGGACGGACTCATGCAGCTGGCGGCGTTCACCATTGCCGGCCTCGGTGCGGCCGCGGCGAGCACACGTTTGCTGCTGCCGGCGCTGATCGATCCGGCGCCACGCGACTTCGCCGATTCGCGCCTGCTGGCGAAATTGTGGAATGGCATCGCGCGACTGCCGCGTCCGCGCTGGTCCTTGGCGCTGGTCGCGGCGGTGGCATTGGCGGTGACGGTGTTCGCGCCGGGACCGTTCTGGCAGAACGACCTGTCGAAACTCACTCCGGTTCCCGCCGATGCGCTGGCGCAGGATGAAGTGCTGCGCGATGAGCTCGGTGCGCCCGACGTGCGCTACGTGCTTGCGCTGACCGGCCAGGACAGTGAACAGGTGCTGCAGGCCTCGGAACGCTTGCGCCCGGCGCTGGACGACCTGGTCGCGCGCAAGGCGCTTGCCGGCTACGACCTGGCCGCGCGTTACCTGCCCAGCGCCGCGGTCCAGCGCGCGCGCCAAGCGAAGTTGCCCGCGGCGGAGCGCATGCGCGCGATGCTCGACACGGTGGTCGCGCAGACGCCGTTCAATGGCGATGCCTTCGATCCGTTCCTCGCCGACCTCGAGCTGGCCCGGCGCGCGCCGCCCCTGACCGAAGCGGGCTTGCAGGGCTCGCCGCTGGCCGCCAGCGTCGCCGGTTTGTTGCTCGGTTCCGCCGGTCACGCCACCGCGCTGGTGTCGTTGAATGGGCTGCAGGATCCCGCCGCCGTGGCGCGCGTGGCCACGGCCAACGGCGCGCAGCTGCTGGACCTGAAACAGGCTTCGGAATCGCTGGTCGCCGCGTATCGCGGCCGGGTCCTGGCCGCGCTCGGTATCGCCGCGGTGTTGCTGGTCGTCACGGTCTGGATCGCGCTGCGCAGCCCGCGCCGCGTAGGGCGGGTGCTGTTGCCGATGGCGCTGGCCACGCTGCTGATCCTGGCCATCCTGCGCGGCTGCGGGGTCGAGCTGAACCTGTTCCACCTGGTCGCGTTGATCCTGGCCGCCGGCCTGGGCCTGGACTACGCACTGTTCTTCGACCATGCCGGCGAAGACCGCGCCGACCAGTTGCGCACCCTGCATGCGCTGATCGTGTGCAGCCTGATGACCCTGCTGGTGTTCGCGCTGCTGGCCTTGTCCTCGATCCCGGTGCTGCGCGCGATCGGCAGCACCGTGGCGATCGGCGTGTTCGCCAATTTCGTGCTGGCCTTGCTGGTTTCGCGCCAACCGATTGCTGTCCCCCAAGGGGACTTCCTACAGGGCGTGGGAGGGGCTTCAGCCCCGACGCTTTCCGGG
>JBOHXX010000168.1:0-7338 GCA_050737675.1 Pseudoxanthomonas sp. | reverse complement strand
CCCTCAACGGCAAACCCTTGAACCGCAGCTTCCTGCGGCATGAGGAGATCGTCGCCGGCGGCGAACTGCGTTTCACCATGCAGGCGCAGCCGAACAAAGAATGGGCGACCGACCCGAAGCAGCGGCCGTACTCGATGAGCGTGGGCCGTTGAACGGTTGATCGACCGAACCGTGCGGCATCCATCGCCGCAAGAAGCCTCGGGGCGAATCGCCGCCGGCCACTGAAAGGCCCGGGTTTTGCGCCCCGGGCTTTTTCGTATTCGTTCCGACTCACGACGGCTTACGCCCGACCCGCCCAGCCATTAGAATTCCCGTTCGCGCTCGCGCGGGCCTATAGCTCAACGGTTAGAGCAGAGGACTCATAATCCTTTGGTTCCAGGTTCGAGTCCTGGTGGGCCCACCACGCCAGCAGGCACCCAGGAATGCCCGGGAAAGCTTGCTGGATGCACAAGACCCGCGAAGATGGCGGGGTTTTTTGTGGATGGCGGCTATGCTTCCCGGGCAGTGTATCCGCAGCAGGGAATCTGGTGGAGCGATCCTTCGACGACAGGCGGAATCCGTTACCGCCGCTGCATGGGCTGGTGCTGACCGGTGGCGACAGCATGCGCATGGGCGAAGACAAGGCGCTGCTCGATGCCGGCGGGAAACCGCAACTGCTGGCGACGCTGCGACTGTTGCAGAAGCATGCACGGCCTTGTTTCGTGTCGCTGCGCGCCGGACAGCGCAATGAACCTTTGCGTTCGGGGATGTGCCAGATCGTCGACGGTATCGCTGGGATCGGGCCAGCGGCGGGCCTGCTCGCCGCGCACGCCGCGCACCCGCAGGCGGCGTGGCTGGTGGTGGCCTGCGACTTGCCATTGCTGGACGACGCGACATTGGAGACGTTGATCCGTGCGCGCGACGGGCGTCATGCGGCCATCGGCTATCGTAGCGACCATGACGACCTGCCCGAACCGCTTTGCACGCTCTGGGAACCGGCTGCGCTGGATCGCCTGGAGCAGCAGGTGCGCGCGGGGCGGAATGGCTTGCGCGATGCCTTGCTGCAGGTCGAGATGTTGCTGTTGCCCGCGCCATCCGATGGCGCGCTGGACAACGCCAATACGCCGCAGGAACGCGAACGGCTCATGCGCCGGATGCGGCCTGATGCGGGCAAGGAATGAAATATCGAGGCGCCACGCCGGGGTGAGTTCCGGCAAGGTGTTGGCGGGCGTGCTTCAAGCCGACGTCTCCATGCAATCGGGCCTTCGCCGGAGAAACGAGGTGCACTCGTGATTGCGTACGCCGAAGCACTGCAACTGGTGCTGGGCCAATGCCGCCTGCTCGAAAAGGAGTCGTGCCTTCCCGGCAACGCGCTCGATCGCATGCTTGCGGCACCGATACAGGCCACCAGCGCGCTTCCGTTTTTCGACAATGCGGCCATGGACGGCTACGCGCTGGCCAGTGCCGGCCAGACGTTGCACGCCAGTAGTGAATTCCGTGTCGCTGGCCTGATTGCCGCAGGTACGCTTGTGCCTGCCGGGGCGGGTGGCGCGGCTTGGGAAATCACGACCGGCGCGGGCTTGCCTGATGGCTTCGACTGCGTGGCTGCGCTTGAAAACACGGAGCGACTGGACGACGGACGCATGCGATTGAGCACGGACGTGCACCCCGGACATAACGTGCGCCGTCGCGGTAGCGATATTGCATCAGGCGAAGAGATTGCGGTCGCCGGACAGCACATCGATCCGGCGTTGTGCATGGTCCTGGCGGCCCTGGGCGTGGAGCGCGTCGAGGTCCGCCGCAAGCCGCGCGTGGCCATCCTGAGCACGGGCAGGGAGCTGGTGGCCGATCCGTCGCTGGCGCTGGGGCCGGGACAGATCCGCGCGGCCAATGCTCCTTATCTTGCAGCATCGCTTCGCGCCCTTGGTGCCGACGTGGTGGTCAGCCTGACACTTGACGACGATCCGGCGATCTTCGCCGCGGAACTGGAACGAGCCGCTGCACAGGTGGACCTGGTGCTGAGCACCGGTGCGGTTTCCATGGGGCGCCACGATTTCGTGCCAGCCAGCCTGGAACGGATCGGCGCTCGCCTGTTGTTCCACAAGGTGGGCATCCGTCCGGGCAAACCGTTGCTCGCCGCGATGCTGGCGGACGGTCCGCTGACGATCGGACTGCCGGGCAATCCACTGGCGACCGCAGCAGGGTTCCGTTTTTTCGTCGTGCCAGCGTTGCGGGCGATGCTGGGCATGGCGCAGGAATCGCCGCTGCATGCGCGGCTTTCCGTGGCAAGCGACCGGCGAGCCGGGTTGCGGCATTTCCTCAAGGCGCGGGTCGACCACGACACGCATGGCATGTTGCGGGCAACCCTGCTCGACGGGCAGGAATCGTTCCGCATGGCTCCGTTGCTGCAGGCCAATGCCTGGGCAGTGTTGCCTAACGATGTCGACGAAACGCCGGACGAGGCGATGATCGATGTGCTGCCGCTGGATCCGGGCGGCAAGTGGGATTTCGGTTGAAGCTTCAACCCGCCGTCGGATCTTCCGGTGGGATCAATCGCCGCGGATGGCTGTAGATCACATGGCGGCCAGGCCGGACGAAACCGGCCAGGGTCAGGCCGCAGTCCTGGGCCAGATGTACCGCCAGTGCAGTAGGCGCCGAAATCGCGGCGAGGATCGTCATCCTGGCAATGGCTGCCTTGGTGACCATTTCGTAACTGGCGCGGCTGGTGACCAGGGCGAAGCCCTGGTCGGATTCGACGCCGGCGCGCAGCATCGCGCCGATCAGTTTGTCGAGCGCGTTGTGGCGACCGACATCCTCGCGCACCAGCACCAGCGTGCCATCGGGTTGCGCCCACGCCGCGGCGTGGGTCGCGCCGGTGGCGGCGTTGAGCGGCTGCCGGTGTTCGAGCGCTTGCAGCGCCGCTTCAAGGCTGGTTGCGCTGATCGTCATTCCCTCGGCGACCGGTGCGGGATGCTTGACCACTTCCTCGAGCAGGCGGCTGCCGCAGATGCCGCAACCGCTGCGCCCGGGAAGATTGCGTTCGCCTTCACCTTCACGGATCGGTGCGGGGTGCCGGGTCTTTATGTCCAGGAAGATTCCCTCAAGCACCGGCCGTATCTCGATCGCGACGATGTCGCGCGGGTGCGTGCGGCCCTCGGTCAATGAAAAGCCGTAGGCGAAATCCTCCAGGTCATGCGGCGTCGCCATCATCACCGCGAAGGCGACGCCGTCGTAATGCACCGCGACGGGAATTTCCTCTGCCAGCAGGTCATCGGCCGGTTGCGCCGATGCATCGCGCACCTGGATGACTGGACGACGCAGGTAGCCGGCGCCTTCCGCGGTCGTATCAGACGGCACGGTTTCCGCTTTCGCTGGAAGCGCTTATCAGCACCGGAATCGATTTGTATGCCGGAGTGCCGGATTTAGGATCGTGGCTGTCCAGCGGCACCAGGCAATTGCCTTCCGGGTAATACATCGCGGCCGATCCCCGCGGGATGTCGTAGGCCACGGCGGTGAAGCCGCGAACAGTACGCGCAGCGATACCGTCTTCCGCCGTCGCCACGCGCGATTCGATGTCGATGCGGTCGCCATGCGCGAGCCCGCGTGCTTCGAGATCCTGTTTATTCATGAACACCACGTCGCGGCGCCCGGAAATGCCGCGGTAACGATCGTTCAATCCGTAGATGGTGGTGTTGTACTGGTCGTGCGCGCGCAACGTCGTCATCGTCAGCAGGCCAGGCTGGTCGTTGGGTGGGTCCTCGTCGAGGCCCGGTGCGACCAGGAAATTCGCCTTGCTGCCGGGTCCGCCCCAGTCGCGCACCGAGGCGCCTACCGGCAGGCGGAAGCCGCCCGGTTCGCGCACCCTGCGATTGAAATCCTCGAAGATCGGGAACACCGATTCGATGCCATCACGGATCAGGTCGTAGTCGTCGACCAAGGCCTGCCACGGGACCTTGCTGTGGGGCAGGGTGGCCCTGGCGATGCCCGCGACGATCGCCGGCTCGGACAGCAGGTGTTCCGATGCCGGCTTCAGTCCGCCCTCGGAGGCATGGACCATGGACATGGAATCTTCCACCGTCACCGATTGCAATCCGCTGGCCTGCCGGTCCAGTTCGGTGCGGCCCAGGCAGGGCAACAGGAACGCCTGCTTGGCGGTGATCAGGTGCGAGCGATTGAGCTTGGTCGCGATGTGCACGACCAGGTCCAGCTTGCGCATCGCCGGGAAGGTGACCTGCGGGTCGGAGATCGCCACCGCCAAATTTCCGCCCAGGCAGACCAGCGCCTTCGAGCGGCCATCGCGTATCGCGCGTATCGCTTCCACCGCATCGTGGCCGTGGCTGAGCGGGAACTCGAAGCCGTAGGTGCGCCTGATCGCCTCCTGCAGCTCCGCGGTCGGTTTCTCGGTGATGCCGACGGTGCGGTCGCCCTGCACGTTGGAATGCCCGCGGATCGGCGCAATGCCCGCGCCCTGCCGGCCGATGTTGCCGCGCAACAGCATCAGGTTCGCCATCTGCTGCACGTTGTGCGTGCCGAAGCGATGCTGGGTCATGCCCATGCCGTAGCAGAGGATCACGCGCTCGGCGTTGGCATAGACCGAGGCTGCGTCCGCGATGTCCGCGCGCGACAGTCCGGAGATGCGTTCGATATCGTCCCAGCGCGTGCCTTCGATATCGGCGCGCAAGTCGTCGATGCCCACGGTGTGTTCGGCGATGAACGCGCGATCCAGCAGGCCCGGTCCGCCTGCCACCAGGTCGGCCGCGTCGGCGTCGAACAGCCACTTCATCATGCCCTTGAGCAGGGCGACATCGCCGCCGATCTTCACCTGGTAATAGGTCTGGGCGAGCGTGGTGGAGCTGTTGGTCAGCATCTCCGCCGGATGCTGCGGGGAAGTGAAGCGTTCCAGTCCGCGCTCGCGCAGCGGATTGACGGCGATGATCGGCGCGCCGCGCTTCGCGATCTCGCGCAGGGTCGTGAGCATGCGCGGATGGTTGGTGCCGGGGTTGTGGCCGAAACTGAAGAGCGCATCGCAATGGTCGAAGTCCTCCAGCGTCACCGTGCCCTTGCCCACGCCGATCGATTCGGGCAGGCCGACGCTGGTCGCTTCGTGGCACATGTTGGAGCAGTCGGGAAAATTGTTGGTGCCGAATTCGCGCACCATCAACTGGTACAGGAACGCCGCTTCATTGGAAGTGCGGCCGGAAGTGTAGAACTCGGCCATGTCCGGATCCGGCAGTTCCCGCAGCGCCGCGCCGATGCGGGCGAAGGCTTCTTCCCAGGCGATCGGCTGGTAGGTATCTGTGACTGCGTCGTAGGCCATCGGATGGGTCAGCCGTCCCTCGTCCTCCAGCGCGTGGTCGCTCCATTCCCACAATTCGGAAAGGGAATGCGCGGCGAAGAATTCCGGCGTCGCGCGCTTGCCGGTGGCTTCCCACGAAACGGCCTTGGCGCCGTTCTCGCAGAACTCGAAGGAAGAAGTGTGTTTCGGATCGGGCCAGGCGCAGCCCGGACAATCGAAACCGGTGGGCTGGTTGACCCTGCGCAGCGCCGCGGTCTCGCGGCCGATCGCCATCTGGCCCTTGAGCGCCTTGGCGACCGCGCCCATCGCGCCCCATCCGCCCGCCGCGCCGTCGTAGTCGTCTACGCCTGGAACCTTGCGATCAGTCATGGTGGGGCTTTCCGTCTTGCGAATGGGTCGGCAATGCCGCGCAATAGTGCCATGTCGCCCGGACCGATGTCCGTGCAGGCGAACCGGTTCAGCCTGCCTCGCGACGTTGCGGTTCAACCTTGCAGATGGATCTCGCTCGGGCCATGGAAATACCGCTTGAACGCGACATCGCCTGCCGGCTTGGCCTCCAGTTCGTGCGCGTAGCAATGGCCTTCGTAAACCGCATGCGCGATCAGGCCGGGGGCGAGCGCGGCGCCAAGCATCGCCTCGTTCTGATTTTCACAGCCACGACGCGTCATTGAGGGCGTGCGCGGTGATCGCCACCACCGTTCGCAAGCGTGGGGTGTACAGGACTACGATGGCTTCCCGACGAATAAGCGGGGCGTCTTGAGCCGCACGACAAGTTCATGAGCGTCGCCACAACGCATGAGAGGAGCCTTGGCGGCCACGCATACAGTCGATCCTGCGCACGTTCCGACCAGCGGCGCACGTGGTAAAGACAAAACTTGCAAACCGACGAACGGAGGATAAGCTCGCCGTTCCGGGCTCGACACAGGGCCCGGGCCATAGGGAAGTGGGCAGGTCACGCTTGCACGGCCAGACGGGGGATCTGGCGCACCCCCCTCTTCGAGGCGCCGGCACCATGGCAAGTACGATGGTTGTTCCCGCAACTGAAGTCCCATTGCAGGGCTTCGACGAAGACGCCTGGGACGACCTGCTCAACTACATCGAAGAACGCCGGGTGATCCCGATCATCGGGCCCGACCTGCTGCGCGTGCAGACCGATACCGGCCCGCGTGCGCTGTACGAATGGCTGGCGGAAAAACTCGCCGGGCGTCTCTCCGTCGACACCGCGGGACTGCCGCAGCCGCTCACCCTCAACGACGTGGTCTGTTGTTACCTGGGCCAGCGCGGGCGTCGCGAGGAAGCCTATACGCGCCTGCGCTCGATCCTGCGCGAGGTGGAGTTCGAGCCGCCGCTGGCGTTGCGGCAACTGGCGCAGATCACCGATTTCGATCTGTTCGTGACCACCACCTTCGACCCGCTGCTGGAACGCGCGGTCAACCTGGAACGCCATGGCGGCCAGCCGATGGCCGAGGTCATCGCCTATGCGCCCAACCGGGTCGCCGACCTGCCGGTGGAACGCAGCCAGTTGCAGCGCACAGTGGTCTATCACTTGCTTGGGCGGCTGTCCGCATCGCCGACTTATGTTGTTTCCGACGAGGACATGCTGGAGTTCATCTGCGCGCTGCAGTCCGAGCACCTGACCCCGGAAAAACTTTTCCATGAACTCGAACACAGCCACCTGCTGCTGATCGGCAGCGACTTCTCCAACTGGCTGGCGCGGCTGTTCCTGCGCATGGCCAAGCGCAAGCGCCTGTCCGATCCGCGCGACTTCAGTGAAGTGTTCGCCGACGACCACACCTTGCAGGACGGGCGGCTGGTCGCGTTCCTGCAGCAGGTCAGCGTGCGCACGCGCGTGTATGGCGGCGCGGAAGCCTTCGTCGCCGAACTGCATGCGCGCTGGTCGCGGCGACAACCGGCGCTGTCTTCGTCCAATGGTTCCGCCGGCAACGCGCCGCAGCGTTTCCTGCCACCGTCGCGCGAGATGCCGGAGAACGCGATCTTCATCAGTTATGCGCGCGAGGATTTGCCGGCGATACAGCGATTGAAGGCCGCAATGGACGCGGCCG
>JBOHXX010000167.1:0-7345 GCA_050737675.1 Pseudoxanthomonas sp. | reverse complement strand
TGCGCGCGATTCTGCGAATCGATCGACGTGCCGCTGTCCATCGCCGAAGTGAACGTGGATCGCGGCAGGGGCGACGGGCTGGAAGCCGCGGCACGCAAGGCGCGTTACGGCGCCTTCGAAGCCGAGTTGGCCGCGGGCGAGGTCCTGGTCACCGCCCACCATCGCAACGACCAGGCGGAAACCTTCCTGCTACGCGCATTGCGTGGCTCCGGACCGGATGGGCTGGCGGCGATGCGACCCTGGCGGAAATTCGCCACCGGCTGGCATTGGCGCCCGTTGCTTGAAACTCCGCGCGACGACCTGCTCGCCTATGCGCAACAGCATGGACTGTCGTGGCTGGACGACCCCAGCAACGAAGACACCCATCACGACCGCAATTTCCTGCGCCAGCGCATCCTGCCGTTGTTGCGCGAACGCTGGCCGCAAGCCGATGCCGCCTTCGCCCGCAGCGCGGTGCTGAATGCCGATGCGGTCGAATTGCTGGACCAGGAAGACGCACTGGCCCTGGCGATGACCCGCAGCGTCGATCCACAGGCATTATCTGCAAGCGCATTGCTGGACCTCGCCGCGCCGCGCCGCGCACGCGTACTGCGACGCTGGATCGAAGCGCTTGGATTCCCTCCACTGCCGGGCGAAGGCGTCGCCCAGATCGAATCGGACCTGCTGCAGGCGCGCGCCGATGCGCGTGCGCGGTTCGTATGGCGCGATGTGGTGATTGAACGCTGGCGCGACCTCCTGCACGTGCAACGCCGGCGCGAACCGCTACCGATCGAATGGAGCGCGGAGTGGGACGGGAGCGAACCACTGCCGCTGCCGGGTGGAGACAGCCTTGAACTGGAAGGAACAGGCGCATTCCCTTCCCCTTGCCGGGTTTCCGCCCGCCAGGGCGGCGAACGCATCCTCCTGCCCGGCCGCACGCATTCGCATGCGCTCAAGAACGTACTACAGGAACTCGGCGTGCCGCCCTGGGAGCGCGAGGCGCTGCCCCTGGTCCACGATCGCGCGGGCGCGCTGGTGGCGGTCGCGGACTTCGCTTATTCGGCGACTTTCGACGCCTGGCTGCGGGAACAAGGCGTGCGCCTGCGCTGGCGGCGCAGCTCCTGAATCGGGCACGTTGACCAATCCGGCCGGCGTCCGCAAACTGCCCATATGGTCAAGAAAGCCACCCCCGAAGCCTCGCCCGTCGCCCATTTCGAGCAATCCCTGGACGAATTGGAATTGCTGGTCGAGAAGATGGAACACGGCGAAATGAGCCTGGAAGAATCGCTGGCCGCCTACGAGCGCGGCGTGGGTCTTTATCGCCGCTGCCAAGCCGCGCTGGAACAGGCCGAACTGCGCGTGCGCCTGCTCAGCGATCCGGAACAACCCGAATCCGCCGAGCCTTTCGCGCCGATGCCCGATGGAAACTGAAGCGCCGTTCGTACGCTGGGCACAGCGCGTCGAAACGACCCTCGGCCAGGCCCTGCCTTCGGCCTCGCTGTCCCCGCAACGCCTGCACGCGGCCATGCGCCATGCCGCGCTCGGCGGCGGCAAACGCATCCGCCCGCTGCTGGTGTACGCCACCGGCAGCCTCTTCGGCACCGAGGAACGCTGGCTGGACGCGCCCGCCACCGCGGTCGAACTGATCCATGCCTATTCGCTGGTCCACGACGACCTGCCGGCCATGGACGACGACGCATTGCGTCGCGGCCGGCCCACCGTGCACGTGGCCTTCGATGAAGCCACCGCTATCCTCGCCGGGGACGCATTGCAATCGCTGGCTTTCGAGGTCCTCGCCGAAGCCCCGGTCGCGTCCGAACTGCGCGTGGCCTGGCTGCGCGCCTTGAGCACCGCCGCTGGCGCGGCGGGCATGTGTGGTGGCCAGGCGCTGGACGTCGAAGCGACTGGCAAGAACCAGGCCCTGGCCGACCTGGAATGCATGCACCGGCTGAAGACCGGCGCGCTGATCCGCACCTCGGTGCGCATGGGTGCACTGGGCGGCAGTGTCGACCAGGGAACCCTCCAGTTGCTGGACACCTTCGCCGACGCACTTGGCCTGGCCTTCCAGGTGCGCGACGACATCCTGGATGTGGAATCGAGTTCCGAGCAGCTCGGCAAGACCGCAGGCAAGGATGCGGCGCAGGCCAAGTCCACTTATCCCGCATTGCTGGGCATGGACGGTGCCAAGGCCAAGCTCAAGGAACTGGACCTGGTCATGCACGACGCACTGGCGCCATTTCGCAAGCATGCGACCGCGTTGTGGGCGCTGGGCAAACTGGCCATCCACCGCACCTCGTAACTGTAGGAGCGCCCCATGGGCGCGAGCTCTTCGTCATGCATCCTGGATCCCACCGAAGAGCTCGCGCCCATGGGGCGCTCCTGCAAAACCGACCGCAAACGACGAAGGCCCGGACTAGCCGGGCCTTCGTGCGTGAAACGTTGCGGATCGGATTATTTGATCAGGCGCAGTGCAAACGGATAGCGATAGGCTTCGCCCTTGTTGGCAGCGATCGCGGCCATGATGGTGAGCACCAGCCACGCGATGCCGATGATGATCCACAGCGGGATCGCGACTATCAAGCCAACACCAAGCGTCACTACGGACAACAGGAACAGAGCCAGGAACACGATGGCCACGGTGATGTTGAAATTCAGTGCTTCCTTGGCTTGATCGTTGACGAAGGGCATGCTGTCCTTCTTGACAAGCCAGATCACCAAGGGGCCGATGAAGCAGCCGATGCTGCCGGCCCAGCCCGAGGTAATGATGCCGCCGATCAGCGCCGACAAATGCGCGAATAGCGCCCATTGCTTCTCTTCGGCGCTTGGCTGACCCGGCGGCGGCGGCGGTGGTGCGGTCACGTTATCGAACTCACTCATTGCGTTATCCCTTTGCTGAAGTGTGTCTGGGGTGGTGATCGGCAGACTGGCCGAGGCGACACTACCGCCGTACGACGCCCGATGTCTAGGGAAAACGTCAATCCCTGCCGGCAACGGTCATCCGTCCGGCCGCGCCGCGAACCACGCAATGCGCCCACCATGGCGAACGCGTCGCAACGCACCCGGATGGCGAACTGCGGGTTTTCAGTCCCCGCCTGCGACGGTCATGCGCCCGACCAGAATCGACCCACAGGCGATATGCGACCGCCGATCCACGTCGGTACCCACGGCCTCGATGCCAGCAAACACATCCTTCAGGTTACCGGCGATGGTGACGCCGTCCACCGGATAGGCGATGGCTCCGTTCTCCACCCAGAATCCAGCCGCGCCGCGCGAATAATCGCCGGTCACCGGGTTCACGCCCTGGCCCATCAGTTCGGTCACCAACAGGCCACGCGGCAAGCCGCGCACCAGCTCCTCGAAACCGCCGGCATTGGCCGCGACCTTGAGGTTGTGCACGCCACCGGCATTGGCCGTGGTCTGCAGGCCCAGCTTGCGCGCCGAATAACTGCCCAGGACGTAGCGTTGCAGCACGCCATCGCTGACCAGCGGAACCTCGCGCGTGGCCACGCCTTCGGCATCGAACGCGGCAGAGCGCAGGCCGCGAAGCAGCAAGGGTTGCTCCTCGATGGAGAACCATTCCGGGAAGATCTGCTTGCCCGCATGGTCGAGCAGGAAGCTGGCCCGCCGGTACAACGCGCCGCCGGAGACCGCACCCAACAGGTGACCAATCAGCGAACGGGCGACTTCCGCCGCGAACAGCACCGGATACTCGCCGGTGGCCAGCGAACGCGGCGCCAGCCGCGCCAGGGTGCGTTCCGCCGCCTGCCGGCCGATGGCGGCCGGCGCCTCCAGGCCGTTGCGCGCCAGCGCACTGCTGTACCAGCCGTCACGCTGCATGTCTTCGCCCTGCCCGGCGATCAGCGCACAGCCCAGCGAATGCTGGGTGCCGCGGTCGCGGCCAACGAAGCCATGCGAATTGGCATACACGGAAATGCTTTCCCCGCTGCCTACCGAGGCGCCATCGGAATTGGCGATGCGCGGGTCGTACTCACGACCCGCCGCTTCGCAAGCCAGGGCCAGGTCGACCGCATGGTCCGCGTCCAGCGCCCACGGATGCCAAGCGTCGAGATCGGGGAAATCGGTGGCCATCAGCGCAGCATCGGCGAGGCCGGCGGCTTCGTCGTGCTCGGTGTAACGCGCGATCGCACAGGCCTGTTCCACCGTGGCCTGCAGGCTTTCATCGCGCAGGTCGGCGGTGCTGGCGCTGCCCTTGCACTGGCCGAAGTACACGGTGACGCCGATGCCGCGATCGCGGGTGGATTCCACGGTTTCGACCGCACCCATGCGCACGTTGATGTTGAGGCCACGGTCCTCGCTGCAGCTGACCTCGGCCTGGTCGGCACCGAGCGTGCGGGCGCGATCCAGCAGGCGCCCGGAAAGATCCGCCAGCGCCTCCAGGCGGACCAGGCTGTCATCGGTGGAAAAATCGGCGATTGCGTTCAATGGCTTATCCTGTAGCGAAGATCTGGAGAATGAACATGCGTGGAAACGACCCGGAAACCGGCGAATTCCTTGGGCCCAGCCGCAGCGAACAGCGGCGTGAAGCGCTGGATATCCGCAGCCTGGGCGAGAAGCTGGTCGCGCTGGCACCGGCGCACCTGGCCAAGCTGCCTATTCCAGAGGACCTGCTGGAACACATTTACGACACGCAGCGGATCACCTCGCACATCGCGCACAAGCGGCAGTTGCAGTTCCTGGCCAAGCAGATGCGCCGGGAAAGCGACGAGACCCTGGACGCGATCCGCGACGCGCTGGAAGTGGGTGGCGATGCCGCGCGCCGCGAAACCGCGATCCTGCACAAGGTCGAAACCTGGCGCACGCGACTGCTGGAAGACGGCGACGCGGCGCTTGCCGACCTGCTGTCCGAGTTCCCGTCGGCCGATCGCCAACACTTGCGCCAGCTGCTGCGCAACGCGGGCGAGGAACGCCTGAAGAACAAACCGCCGCATGCGTTCCGCGAGCTGTTCCGCGAACTTCGCGAGTTGTTGGTGCAGTCGGATGACGAAGAAGGCGGAGAAGAGGAAACCTGACGTCATCATTACCAGCCATTCGGCTGTTGAAAATCCCGCGAAGGCGGGGCTTTCAACCAACGAATGTCGGGTCATCGCTCTTGATGTTGCCCTTCCATCTCCGATCGACAAGCGAAAAGCACGAGCGATTCCCGCCTTCGCGGGAATGACGAGCAAATGCGTCACGCCTTCGTTCCACCCACGGTGATGCCCTCGATCAGCAACGACGGCTGGCCCACGCCCACCGGCACGCTCTGGCCATCCTTGCCGCAGATGCCGACGCCGGCGTCCAGCGCCAGGTCGTGGCCGATCATCTTTACCTTCTGCATGGTTTCCGGGCCGTTGCCGATCAGAGTCGCGCCCTTGACCGGCGCGGTGATCTTTCCATCCTCGATCAGGTAGGCCTCGGTCGCCGAGAACACGTATTTGCCGCTGGTGATGTCGACCTGGCCACCGCCGAAGTTCACCGCATACAGGCCTTTCTTCACCGAACGGATCATTTCCTGCGGATCGTGTTGACCCGCCAGCATGTAGGTGTTGGTCATGCGCGGCATCGGCAGGTGGGCGAAGGATTCACGGCGACCGTTGCCGGTGGGCGCCACACCCATCAGCCGCGCATTGAGCGTGTCCTGCATGTAGCCGACCAGCACGCCGTCCTCGATCAATGTCGTGCAGTTGGTCTGCGTGCCTTCGTCGTCGATGTTCAATGAACCGCGACGGCCCGGCAGCGTGCCGTCATCGACGATGGTCACGCCGGGCGCGGCCACGCGCTGGCCCATGCGACCCGCATAGGTGGACGTGCCCTTGCGGTTGAAATCGCCTTCCAGGCCGTGGCCCACTGCTTCGTGCAGCAGCACGCCCGGCCAGCCGGAACCCAGCACCACCGGCATCGTCCCGGCAGGCGCTTCCACCGCTTCCAGGTTGACCAGCGCCTGGCGCAGGGCTTCGCGTGCGAATTGCTCCGGCTTGCCGCCGTCAAAAAGCTCCGCGTACGAATAGCGTCCACCGAATCCCGCATAGCCCGATTCACGGCGGCCGTTCTGCTCCACGATCACCTGGATGTTCATGCGCACCAGCGGCCGTATGTCGGCGGCCAGCACGCCGTCGCTACGCGCGACCAGCACCGTGTCCACGCCGCCTGAAAGGCTGACCGTCACCTGCTGCACGCGCGGGTCAGCCGCACGCAGCAGCTTGTCGACGACGCGCAACGATTCGACCTTGGTGTCGTTGTCCAGCGCATCGATGGGATCGTCGCTGGAATACAGCGCACGACCGCCGCCGCGGACCAGCGCGTGCGGTGCATGCGAGCTGCCATCGCGGGCGATCGCACGTGCGGAGCCGACCGCGCTCAACAGCGCCTGCGGATTGATGTCGTCGGAATAGGCGAAGCCGGTCTTCTCGCCGGAGATCGCGCGCACGCCCACGCCCTGGTCGATGGAGTGCGCGCCGTCCTTGACGATGCCGTCCTCGACCGTCCAGCTCTCGCGCCGCGAATGCTGGAAATAGAGATCACCGAAATCGATGCCGGGACCCAGCAAGATGCCGAAGGCACGATGCAGCCCTTGCTGGTCGAGTCCGGCGGGAAGGAGGAGGCGGGTTTCGGCGAGGGCAAGCGGGGAATTCGTCATGGGTAATGAGTTTGGGGCCAGTGGAGGGAAAGGCAAGCTGTTCTTACCCTTCCCCCACCGGGAGAAGGTGCCCGAAGAGCCTGCCCCCGAGTGCTTTAGTCGGGGGGCGGATGAGGGAAGGAGAATCACGCGCCAAGAAAGTTCAAAGCAATAGATGATCCCTTCCCTCATCCGGCGCTACGCGCCCCCTTCTCCCGTTGGGAGAAGGAAAGCGGCCATCAAGATCCGCCCGCGCGACCTGCCACACCGGAAACCTCTACCCTCGACTGCTCCCGGCTGATGACTTCCACCTTGGGATCCTTCCACGGCCCGGTCACGCGATAGGTTTTGGCGCCCAGCTCGCCGAGCGGTTTCCTCAGCACAGCGTTGGCGGCGGCGCCGATCGCCGCGCCGAGCGGACCCGCCGCCACCGCGCCAACCACGGCCAGCACGTTGCCGGATTTGGGCAGCACCTCGATGGTCTGGTCGAAGCGCTGCGCGCGCAAGTCGGTGTTGCCGCTGATCTTGATCTGCGCGGCGGGACCGTCGATCACCATGTCCTCGCTGCGGGCCACGCCGGCACCGAAACGCACGTTGCCGTCGATATGGTTGAAGGCGAAACCCTTGGAAAAGAAATCGCGGAAGTCCAGCATCATCCGTCGCGGCAACTGGGTAAGGCTGAGCAGGCCGAGCACGCGACCGGCCCCGGGTTCGACTTCCAACAACTGTCCGTCGTGCGCGGCGATGTGC
>JBOHXX010000166.1:0-7357 GCA_050737675.1 Pseudoxanthomonas sp. | reverse complement strand
CGTGAGTCGCGAATAGAGTTCCGTGGTTTCCATTCGCGACTCACGTCGCTCCTACGCGGGCGGGTCCTTTGCTTTTTCCAGAGCCGCCGCCGCGCGCAGCTTGTCCTTCCTGCTTGGCCGCGCGCCCTTGATGCCACCGGTCGCGGCAGGGTCCGCGGGATTCGCTGCCAGCACTTCCACCGGTTCAAAACCCGCGATCCGCTCGCGCGCCACATGAAACCGCTCGCGCTTTTCGATCAACCGGAAATGCGCTGCCGTATCCGCACTGATGAAACTGATCGCGACACCACTCTGTCCCGCGCGGCCGGTGCGGCCGATGCGGTGGGTGTAGTCGGTGGTCGAACGCGGCAGGTCGTAGCTGACCACCACCGGCAGCTCCGCGATGTCGATGCCGCGTGACGCCACGTCGGTGGCCACCAGCACCTGCACCTGCTCCTGCTTGAACTCCCGCAGCACCCGCGTGCGCCGGCCCTGGCTCTGGTCGCCATGCAAGGCTTCGGCGCGGATGCCGGCCTTGCAGAGCTTGGCTGCGACGACTTCGGCCGCGTGCCTGCTGGCAACGAACACCAGGGCACGGCTCCAGCCTTCCTCCTGCAGCAGGTGCCGGAGCAACTGCGTGCGCTGCCCCGGATCCACTTCGATCGCGCGTTGCCGGATGTCCGGCGCGGGCTGCGATCCAGCTTGCACGTCGATGCGCTCGGGTTCGTGCAGCAGATCGTTGGCCAGGGCCTGGATGGAAGCCGGGAAGGTGGCGGAGAACAGCAGCGTCTGCCGCTTTGACGGAAGCAGTGCCAGCAGGCGACGAAGTTCGTCTTCGAAGCCCAGGTCCAGCAGCCGGTCCGCCTCGTCCAGCACCAGGGTGTTCACGTGGGCCAGGCTGAGCGCGTTGTTGTCCAGCAGATCCAGCAACCGGCCGGGGGTGGCGACCACGATGTCGGCTCCCCAGCGCAGGTCGATCATCTGCGGATTGATGGAAACCCCGCCGAACACCGCGGCTACCTTGAGGCGCGGGGAAAGGTGCTGGCCCAACTGGATGAAAGTTTCGCCGACCTGCGCGGCCAGTTCACGCGTGGGAACCAGGACCAGGCTGCGGACCCGGCGCGGCGGTGCGGAGGAGGCGAGGGCGAACTGCTGCAGCAAGGGCAAGGCGAAGGCAGCGGTCTTGCCGGAGCCGGTCCGGGCGTGCGCGAGCAGGTCCTGCCCCCGCAGGATGACCGGTATGGCGCGCTCCTGGATGGGCGTCGGCGCGACGTAGCCGGCCTGGTCAAGCGCGCGCTTGAGCAGGGGAAGCAGATCCGGTGAAAAGCCCAATGAGGAAAACGGCATCTGACGAATATCCTGGAAAGGCTGGCGAACCAGGCGCGGCAAGCGTTCGCCAGACAAGCTCCGATCGACAACGTGAACGAGCTGAAGCGGTTGGTCCGGATCGAAAGCCGGGCATGTCCTGCAATGGGAATGCTGAAGAAGCCGGCGTGGTTCATTCAGCCGGCAGCAACAGCGGTGCCAGCGTGGGCTCCAGTACTTCGCGTCGCCAGCCGGCGAGCGCGGTGGGCCAGGTGCCGCTTTCCTGCAGTGCTTCAAGATAACGGCGCGAGGCAAGTATTCCATCCGGCAATCCGAGTTCGGCGCTGCGCGCGGACACCGCATCCTGAAGCCGCTTGAGCGCGTTCTTGTCCTCGTTGCTGGCGTTGCGCGCGAGCGGCGCCTGCGCTTCATCGTCCAGGGGTGTGGTCAAGGCCTGCCAGATCGCATCGCCCAGTTTGCGCGGCGCCTTGGGGTGGGCCTCGAGCTGGGATTGAAGCTGGGCGCGGTCGCCGGGCGGCGTGCGTGCCAGGTTGGTGGCCAGTTCGTTGTCCAGGATCCAGCTGCGCGGCTTGTCGCTGTCCCGCGCCTGTGCATCACGCCAGCGCAGCAGGCGCAACAGGCGCTGTTGCGCTGGCGCCTCGAGGAACTGCGCGCTGCGCATGGACAGGTGCGGCCAGCGTTCGCTGTCCTGGCTGGCGCTGGCCAGCATGCGTGCGCCGTCCTGGTCCAGCCAATCGCGTCGTCCCAGTGCGCGCAGGCGGGTATCGAGTTCGTGGTGGATCGCACCCAGGTGGACCACGTCGTCGGCGGCGTATTCCAGCTGCGAATCGCTGAGCGGACGGCGCAGCCAGTCGGAGCGGGTCTCGCCCTTGGCCAGGGCTACGCCGGTGATTTCCTGGACCAGCTTCTGGTAACCCATGCCGCCGCCGATGCCGCACAGCGCGGCCGCGATCTGGGTATCGAACAACGGCGCTGGAAACACGCCACAGTCGTGGGACAACGCAACCAGGTCCTCGCTGGCGCTGTGCATCACCTTGAGCACGGACGGATCGGTCAATATCGGTCGCAACGCTTCGGCGATGCCAGGGGCGAGCGGATCGATCAGCAGGATCTCGTCGCCGATGGCCATCTGCACCAGCGCCAGTTGCGGCCAGTAAGTGCGCTCGCGGACGAATTCGGTATCCAGGCCGACCCAGGCGGGCGGGTCCTGCAGCCGGGTGCGCAAGGTTGCGGGGTCATCTATCCAGACGGGCACGAAATCTCCAGGTGAATGCATCGAACATCGGGTCGGGCGACAATAGCCTAACGCCACGACGATCGCGGCGAACCGACATTGTGGAGGAAGATGCGCACGATCCGGTACCTGTTGCTGCTGGCCCTCGCGCTGGTGTGCGCCTGTGGGCGTGCACCCGAGCCGGTCGCCCCGGCGAAGGCGACGGTTGCCGAGGCGGTGGATCCTCGCCTGCCCAGCATCACCGTCAGCGGCGACGAAAGCGGCGCCGCGGCGTGGAACTGGCAGCCACCGCGGCCGGTAGTACTTGCGCAGGACGTCGCCAAGGCCAGGCACGATGCGGCCACGGCCCTGGCCCAGGGGCGCCTGTATGCGGAAGCAGGCGATGCGATCCCGCTGTACCTGGCGTTGAAGGAAATCGCGCCCGCGGACACACAGGTCACGCGCGGACTGGAAAAATCGCTGCGGTTGTTGTTGCGGCGGGGCGCTGCGGCCTTGGGCGATGCCGACGACGATGCCGATGCATTGAGCCGCGCAGGCGAGATCGCCGCGGTGGCGCGCACGCTGGCGCCGCAGGATCCCGGGGTCGTCGCCTACCTGGACAAGGTGGATGACGCCGACCAGCTGTGGCGGCTCAATGCAGAGGGCGAACGCGTCCTGCGCGACGACCGGATCGGCGCATCGGGCGAGGCTGCGCTTGCCCGATTCCGCGAAGTGCTGGCGCTGCGGCCGAAACAGGCGCGTGCCCTGCAAGGCCTTGCGGCCACCGAAAGCGCGATGATCCGGCGCGCCGAGGAAAGCGCCGCGGCCAGCAATTTCATCGCCGCCGGCCGTTGGCTGGCGTTGGCAGGCGAAGTACGCAGGGCATCTCCCGCGCTCGCGGATGCGGAACAACGCATCGCGGGCATCCGCCATGCGCGGATCGCGGCGTTGAACGAAAGCGGCAGCAAGGACCTGGTCACGCCACGCGGTTTGCGCAACGCCAGGGTCTTGCTGGCCGAAGTCCTGCGCATCGCCGAACCTGGCGACCCGGTCGCCGCGGATTTCCGCGAGCGCATCGACCTGGCCACGCATTACGGCTTGTTCCGGCCCGGCCAGGCGTTCACCGACGCGCTGGCCAACGGAGGCCGCGCGCCGGAAATGATCGTGCTGCCGCATGGCGGGTTCCGGATGGGCGCCGCCGATAGCGAGCCGGGTGCCGCCGACGCGGAAAAGCCCGCGCATTACGTGCGTTTCGAGCGCGGTTTCGCCCTGTCGCGAAAGGCGGTGAGCGTGGCCGAGTTCCGGCGCTTCGTGCAGGCGACCAAATACCGGCCGCGGGCCAGCCGGCGCGGCCATTCCACCGCGTACGACGAGCGCAGCGGCAACTTCGCGCGGCGCAGCGGCGTCGACTGGCAATCCGATTACGCCGGTGCCAGGGCCGCCGACGACCTGCCGGTGCTGCATGTCAGCGTGCGCGACGCCGAGGCCTATGCGGAGTGGTTGTCGCAGCAGACCGGCCGCGGCTATCGCCTGCCCAGCGAGGCGGAATTCGAATACGCCACGCGCGCCGGCGTGCAGGGTCGCTATCCGTGGGGCAACAACGGCATCCCGCCGAAGGGTTTCGGCAACCTCACCGGCGGCAACGATGTTTCCCCCAGTGGGCGGCACTGGAACAATGCCTTCGTCTCCTATGGCGACGGGTACTGGGGTCCGGCGCCGGTTGGCAGCTACAAGGCCAATCCATGGGGCCTGTACGACATGGGCAGCAACGTCAGCGAATGGGTCAGCGACTGCTGGCATGCCAGCTATCGCCGTGCCCCGGCCGGGGGAGCGTCATGGTTCAATCCGGGCTGCCGTTCGCGGGTGGTCCGCGGGGGGTCCTGGGCCGGTTCGCCGGTACAGGCGCGTGCGGCATGGCGTTCGTCGTCGAATTCGGATATGACTAGCGCGCGGACCGGTTTCCGCGTGGCACGCGGCATCTGAACAGGAGAGGGAAATGAGCAGCAACCAGTTCGGCCAACAGCGTTACGAGCAGCAACAAGCGCCGCAAAGGCGGGGCCTGTTCGGAAACGTGCGTTGGTGGATACTCCTGTTGTTCGCCGGCTACGCGGCCTTCAGCTGGTTCGGCGGCAAGAAGACCGATCCCTACACCGGTGAAGCCGCCCACTACGGGGCGACGCCTGAAGAAGAGGTCCAACTGGGCGCGCAAGCCTTCCAGCAGGTCGTCGGCGACGCCAATGCGCAAGGTGCATTGCTTCCACCCAGCAGTGCGGAGAGCCAGAACGTAAGCGAGATCGCGAAGCGCCTGATCAACGTGGTTCCGCAGGTAAGTGCCGACCTTGCCGGCATGAACGGACAGGAAGCGCCCACTTCGTACAAGGATTTCGAGTGGAGCGCGGCGGTCATCAACTCGCAGGAGGCGAATGCCTTCTGCCTGCCTGGTGGAAAGATCGCCGTCTACACGGGACTGCTTCCCATCACCCAGAACAACGACGCGCTTGCCGTGGTCATGGGGCATGAAATCGCCCATGCCCTGCTGCGCCATGGCTCGCAGCGCATGGCCCAACAGAAGCTGGTGCAGATGGGACAGATGGCCGCAGGCGTGGCTGGCATCGACCAGTCGACCATGTCGGCGCTGGGCGCTGGCGTGCAATACGCAGTCGTATTGCCTTATGGACGAAATCACGAGACCCAGGCCGACAAGGTCGGATTGATGCTGGCGGCGGCGGCTTGCTACAACCCCGAGGCCGCCATTCCCCTGTGGCAGCGCATGTCGGAACTGGGTGGCGGCTCGCGACCCCCGGAATTCGCATCCACCCATCCCGATCCGGCCAACCGGATCCAGACCCTGCAGGCACTCATGCCGCAGGCCAAGCAGTTCTACCAGAAGTACTGCAGCCAGGGCGCCACCGCGGGTGCAACCGGGGCGAAGTGATGCGTGGCATGGTGCCGGCGGTTGCGATCCTTGCAGGCGTTGCGTGGATGACCGGCGCGCAGGCGAGGGTCGTCGACCAGGCGCCGGACGGTTTCACCGTGGAAAATTCGCAATGGGTTCCCACCGATCCCGATGCCAGCTGGAAGGCCTTGGTCGATGACGTCGGCAAGTGGTGGCCAGCCGACCACACCTGGTGGGGCGATGCCTCGAAGCTTTCGATTTCGCAAAAGGTCGGCGGTTGTTTCTGCGAAATAAACGGCCCGAAGCAGGCCTGGCACATGACCGTGGTTTTCGTCGATCCCGGCAAGACCATGCGCATGACCGGCGGCCTGGGTCCGCTGCAGGGCATTGGCCTCAGCGGTGCATTGGAATGGCGCTTCGCCGAAGAGAAGGGTGGCACCCGCATCACCCTGTGGTATCGCGCCGGCGGCTACACGCCGGATGACCTGGCCAAGTTCGTGCCGGTGATCGACCGGGTGCAGGGACTGCAGTTGGGTGGGCTGGCGGACTATCTGCGCAAGCAGGGTGCGAAGCAGCCGTAGCCACGGATAAAGATCGTCATCCCCGCGAACGGGGGCGGGGATCCAGTACTTGTTCGTGGAATCCAAAGCCAGCGTAGGACGCGCGACACGCTTGCAGCATCATCTTGCGCTTTGCATCTCGCGTTGCGTGGGAAGACTGGAAGCAGAAGCAAGATCAAAGGCACCCCTCGTCGATCCTCCCCTGTACTGCGCACAAGGGAGGAGGCTAGGGCGGCTCTCTCGCCGACTCAAAAACTCATGAACAACCCGCCATTCACCGGCACGTTCGCGCCGGTGATGTAACCGGCGGCATCGTCGCTGAGGAAGGCGACCGTGCGGGCGATGTCGGCGGGTTCGCCCATGCGGCCGGTGGGAATGGAGGCGGTGATTTTGCCGAGGACTTCCGGCGGCATCGCCCCGGTCATCGCGGTGTGGATATAGCCCGGGGAAATGCTGTTGACGGTGATGCCCTTGGCCGCCACTTCGCGTGCCAGCGACATGGTGAAGCCATGCAGTCCGGCCTTGGCCGCGGCGTAGTTGGTCTGGCCGAAATTGCCGGTCTGGCCGCTGACCGAACTGATGTTGACCACGCGTCCGAAAGCGCGCGCCTGCATCCCGGCCAGCGCATGCCCGCACAGGTTGAAGGCGCTGCCCAGGTTCACGTCCAGCACCGCATCCCATTGCGCGCGATCCATCTTGCGCAGGGTCGAGTCGCGGGTGATGCCGGCATTGTTGACCAGGATGTCGAGCGAGCCGTGGCCGTTCTCGATTTCGCCTACCAGCCTTCCGCAGTCTTCGTGGTCGGCGACGTTGGCAGCGGCGAAATGGATATCGAGGCCTTCGACTTCGCGCTTGAATCCGGCGATGCGCTCTTCGCGCGAATCCAGGTCCACGGCGATCACCGTGCGTCCGGCCAGCGCCAGCGCCTTGCAGATTTCGGTGCCCAGTCCGCCGATTCCGCCGGTGACCACGGCGATGCGCTTGCCCATTTTCCGTTCCTTTTCCCGATGCATTAAAAAGCCCGCACAGCGATGTGCGGGCCTGGTTGTTGGATCTGCTGGTTCAGCGCGAGCGCGAGGTTTTCGGCGCTTCGCGTTGCGTGGTTTCCGGCTTGACCGCCGGCCGGCCGAGGCCGCCGCCACTGAGGTTGCGCTGGAATTCCTGCCACAGCTCCATGTTGCGCTCGGTCAGCTGGTTCATCATGGTCCATGGTGTCTGCCCCAGCATGCCGCCCATCTGCTGGCGGAACTGCTGCTGCTGCTCCATGAACAGGGTCACGCTGCGCTCCAAGTAGTTGCCCATGAAGCCCTGCATGGAATCGCCGTAGAAACGGATGATGTGGCTGAGCAATTGCGTGGACAGGATCGGCTCGCCGTCCTGTTC
>JBOHXX010000165.1:0-7364 GCA_050737675.1 Pseudoxanthomonas sp. | reverse complement strand
AGACCATCGCGAGCGAGCTCGCTCCTACACCTACAGCAATTGCGGTGTTCAAAAAGCCTGGCCTGACCGGTATCAAGACGTCAGGCCAGGCTTTTCTGCATCGGTCAAACCAGATTGATTTCGACGTCGATGTTGCCACGGGTCGCTTTGGAGTACGGGCAAGTCTGATGCGCCATTTCCACCACCTTGCGTGCGATGGTCGGGTCCAGGCCTGGCAGGCTGACATTCAGACGGGCTTGAAGGAAGAAAGCGTTTTCGGACTTGCCCAGATCGATTTCGGCATCCACCGCAACGTCGTTCGGCAAGGCCACTTTCAGCGCGACGGATGCCTTGCCCATCGCCCCGATGAAACAAGCCGACCAACCCGCCGCCAGCAGTCCGCGGCAGCGCGCCGAAATTGCGTTTCGCCCATCCGGCCGGCCTGAATCCGCCGACCTTCGTGGTCCACGGCACGCGCCTGAAGAACCTGCCCGAGTCGTACAAGCGCTACCTGGAGAACTTCTTCCGCAAGCGCTTCAAGATGGTCGGCACGCCGGTGCGTTTCATCTTCAAGGATTCGGTCAATCCGTTCGAAGGCAAGAAGAACGTGCTGACCGACAAGCAGGTGGCGAAGAAACGCCGCCTGATCCGGCACGTCAAGCGCGGCAAGTAAGCCGCGTCGCCTGTCCGTCGCGAGCCGATGAGCAGTTTCCCCGCACGCATCAGTCATGAAGACGCACTGGCCATCGTGCGTAAGGTCGCGGGATCACGGCGACTGCAGAGTGAGCGCATCGCGATCCGGCGCGTGGACGGACGCATCCTCATGCAGGACCTGATCGCGCCGATCGCATCGCCTGCGTTCGACAACAGCGGCATGGACGGATTCGCCGTGCGCCATGCGGACCTGGATCCGACCGGCGATACCTCCTTGCGCATCGCGGGAGCCCAGTTCGCAGGGCTGGCACTCGACCTGGTCGTGCAACCTGGCGAATGCCTGCGCATCACCACCGGTGCGCCGATCCCGGCGGGCGCCGATACCGTGGTGATCAAGGAAAACGTACGCGAGGGCGATGGCTGGATCACGGTTTCCGGTCGAGTCGAAATCGGCGCCGACATCCGCCGCGCTGGCGAAGACGTGCGGGTCGGCGACAAGGTGCTGGAAACAGGCTCGCTGCTTTCACCCGCTCGCATCAGTCTCGCCGCAGCGCTGGGCGTGGCTGAACTCGCGGTGGCGCGGCGCCCGACCGTGGCGGTGTTCACCACCGGCGACGAACTGGTCGAGCCGGGACTGCCGCTGGCGCGGGGGCAGATCTACAACAGCAACCGCGAATTGCTGATGGGCCTGCTGCGCGCCGAGGGACTCGAACCGGTGGCCTGGCCGACCTTGCCTGACGATCCTGCGCGGATAGAAACCGCGCTGCGCGACGCGGCTTCCGCTTTCGACGTGGTCATCACCTGCGGCGGCGTTTCCGCGGGCGAGAAGGACCATCTGCCGGCCTTGCTGGCAGGGCAGGGCACGATCCATTTCTGGAAAGTGAAGATGAAACCCGGCATGCCGGCGCTGTTCGGCGAAATGGATCGGGCGCTGTTCCTGGGCTTGCCGGGCAATCCGGTGTCGGTGCTGGCCACGTTCCTGAGCCTCGGACGCGGGTTGCTAGATGGCCTGCAGGGCAGGGTCGAACCGCGTGCGCGCCGTTTCGCAAGGCTGTCCGCACCATGGAGCAAGTCGCACGAGCGCCTGGAGTTCCTGCGCGGCCGCCTGGAATACGGTGAGGACGCCGTGCTGCGGGTCCAGCCCAACCCCGCCGACGCCTCGCACCGCCTGCGCGGCGCCGCGGAGAGCGATGCGCTGGTCGTGCTGGCCGAGGGGCTGCGTGACTACGCGGCGAACGAGGTCGTCGAAGTAATCGCGTATTGATCCACGGGCGTCCGCTGGACGCCAGCGCTGCCAACACCTGCCGGCCACGCCTCTCTTGATAGGCCCGCCGTGCATTCCGGAAAGGTTTTTTCGTGCTCCGGAAGGGTGAAAAACCATTCCGGAAAGGTTTTTTGGTGCTCTGGAATAGTCGAAAAGGATTCCGGAAAGGTTTTTTTGTATTCCGGAATAGTAAAAAAGCACTCCGGAAAGGTTTTTTACTGTTCCGGAAGGGTCGAGAAGGATTCGGGAAGGGCTTTTTCGTATTCCGGAATGGTTCGCGACCTTATTCATGACTCCATGCGGGGAATCGGCTCGACGCTCCTCATGGGCGATAATCGGCGCATGTCCATCACCGAAATCACCCCCCGGCAGGCACGCGAGCGGCAGTTGCGCGGCGCGGTGCTGGTGGACGTGCGCGAAGCCCACGAACGCGCCAGCGGCCTGGCCGAAGGCGCGCTGGGCATCGCCCGGGTGGCTCTGGAAGCCGATCCCGATGCATTCCTGCCGGACCGTGATGCCGAACTGCTGCTGATCTGCCAGGGTGGTGCCCGCTCGATGCAGGTCGCGCTGGCCCTGCAAGCGGCGGGATACGCGAACCTGGCCTCGGTGGCCGGCGGCACCACGCGCTGGATCGCCGAGCAGTTGCCCGTGGTCAGGCCGGAACTGGACGCCGATCGCCAGGACTTCAACGAACGTTATTCGCGCCACCTGCTGTTGCCGGAAGTCGGCGAAGCGGGCCAGCTCAGGCTGCAGGCTTCGCGGGTGCTGGTGATCGGCGCCGGCGGGCTGGGCTCGCCGGCGGCGTTCTACCTGGCCGCGGCCGGGGTAGGGCAGCTGCGCATCGCCGATGACGACGTGGTCGACCGCAGCAACCTGCAGCGGCAGATCCTGCACACCGACGCACGCATCGGCGAATCCAAGGTGGCTTCGGCCCAGGCGACGCTATCGGCCTTGAACCCGCGCACCAAAATCGAGGCGGTCGCCGAACGGGTGACTTCGGACAACATCGAACGCCTGCTCGACGGCGTGGACCTGGTGCTCGACGGCGCCGACAACTTCCCGGTGCGCTACCTGCTCAACGATGCCTGCGTGAAGCTGGGCATCCCGCTGGTCTATGGCGCGGTACAGCGTTTCGAAGGGCAGGTGAGCGTGTTCGACGCAGGCCGCCATCGCGGGGAAGCACCGTGCTACCGCTGCCTGTTCCCCGAGCCGCCAGCGCCCGAGTTCGCCCCCAATTGTTCGGAGGCCGGGGTGCTGGGCGTATTGCCGGGTGTGATCGGCCTGCTCCAGGCCAACGAGGCGATCAAGTTGCTGCTCGGCATCGGCGAGCCCTTGCGTGGACGCCTGCTGCACTTCGATGCGCTGGCGATGCGCTTCCGCGAGCTGCGCCTGCGTCCGGATCCGGATTGCGTGGTCTGCGCCGAGGGCAGGGCGTTCCCGGGGTACATCGATTACCAGCGGTTCTGCGGGAACCGGCCGGAATAGCCCATGCACCACGCATCGATACGGGCATGTTTCCCGGTATCGTTCGTCCTGGGTTGTGCCCGCCGCCAGGGAATCCGTGGATCGGCGATGGTGGCCGACTGACGCTGAAAACCAGGGAGATGAAGCATGCGCACGATCGTCCTTATCCTGATCGGACTGGCCCTCGCGGGACTGGCGATGTGGTTGAGCAAGCCTGCCAGGCGCACCGGCACGGCCTGGCTTTTCACCGTCGCATGGCTGTTGGTGACGTCATGGAATCTGTACACCGGGATGTCGCATGGTTATTCGCTGCAGGAGGAATTGCCGATCCAGGCAATGATCTTCGCGGTGCCGGTGATCGCCGCGTGGCTGCTGGCCCGGAGGCGCGGCTGATGCGCATGGCGCGGGTCCAGGCAACGGTCCGGGCATGGGATCGATGAGCACTGTTTCCCACTCGCTGTTGCGCACGCGCGGCCAACGCGACAGCGGCCGCGTGTCGATGGTCGAACTGTTCTTCGACCTGGTCTTCGTCTTCGCGGTCACCCAGCTGTCACATGGACTGCTGGCGCATCTCTCGCCCCTCGGCGCCTTGCAGACGCTGATGCTGTTCCTGGCGGTGTGGTGGCTGTGGATCTTCACCTCGTGGTTCACCAACTGGCTGGATCCGGAGAAGATGCCGGTGCGCGTCCTGCTGTTCGCCTTGATGCTGGGCGGGTTGTTGCTGTCGTCCTCGATACCCGAGGCATTCGTCGAAAAGGGAGTCGTATTCGGCTGCGTCTTCGCAGCCATGCAGGTGGGGCGCACGCTGTTCATGCTGTGGGCGCTGCGCAATGAAAGTTCCGCCCAGTTCCGCAATTTCATCCGCATCCTGGTGTGGTTCCTGGCCTCGGCGGTGTTCTGGATCTGGGGCGGGTTCGAGGACGGCCCGCAACGCATGGTCCTGTGGATGCTCGCCATCGCCGTGGAATACATATCGCCTTCGGTGGCGTTCCGGGTGCCGGGTTTGGGGCGCTCGAGCACGGCGGAATGGGACATCGATGGTGGCCACCTGTCCGAACGTTGCGGCCTGTTCGTGATCATCGCCCTGGGCGAGTCGATCCTGGTCACCGGCGCCACTTTCGCCGAATCCTCGTGGAATTCCACCACCATCGCCGCCTTCCTGGCCTCGTTCCTCGGCAGCATCGCGATGTGGTGGGTGTATTTCGATACCGCCGCCGAACGCGCCAGCCATCGCATCAGCCATTCCAGCGATCCCGGGCGGATCGCGCGGCTGGCCTACACCTACCTGCACCTGCTGATCATCGCCGGGGTCATCGTCTGCGCCGTGGCCGACGAGATCGTGCTGCTGCATCCGGGCCACGCCGAGGCGATGGGCATTGCGATGATCCTTGCCGGCCCCGCGCTGTACCTGCTGGGCAATGCCTTGTTCAAGTGGGTATCCAACGACCGCAAGTTGCCGCCGCTGTCGCACCTGGCCGGGTTGCTGCTGCTGGCCGTGCTCGCACCGTTTGCTTTCGCGCAGCATTTCTCCGCACTGGGACTGGGCATCGCCACCACCAGCGTGATGATCCTGGTCGCCACCTGGGAAAGCCTGGCCTTGCGCCGGCCTTCGCGCCCGGCGGCGTGAAAGCGTGAATGCTTGAAGGTGGGCTGGCGGTATTCGGAATAGTGGCGGGCAGCGGTTAACCTGTAGTCCCCCGCAGTTGCAGGAATTCCCGCTTGGCCACCGAACTCGTCTCCAGTGACCTGGTCAAGGTCGTCGCCCTGCTGGGCGCGGCCGTGGTTGCCGTGCCGATCTTCCGGCGCCTGGGCCTGGGCTCGGTGCTGGGTTATCTCGCGGCAGGCCTGTTGATCGGTCCGTTCGGGTTCGGCTGGTTCTCCGACCCGCAGTCCATCCTGCACGTGGCCGAACTGGGCGTGGTCATGTTCCTGTTCGTGATCGGCCTGGAAATGCAGCCTTCGCATCTGTGGAGCCTGCGCCGGCAGATCTTCGGCCTGGGCACGTTGCAGATCGTGGCATGCACGATCGCGTTGACCGGCGTGGGGCTGGCCTATGGCTTCAGCCTGCCGGTGTCCTTCGTCGGCGCCGCGGGTTTCGTGATGACCTCCACCGCGATCGTCATGCAGTTGCTGGGCGAGCGCGGCGACATCGCCTTGCCGCGGGGGCAGAAGATCGTTTCGATCCTGTTGTTCGAGGACCTGCTGATCGTGCCGCTGCTGGCCCTCATCGCCTTCATGTCGCCGGTGGTGCCGGAGCATGCGGATGGTTCGCGCTGGGTCAGCGTCGGCATAGCGGTCGCCGCATTGGCGGGACTGATCGCCGCGGGGATCTGGCTGCTGAATCCGCTGTTCCGCATCCTCGCCGCGGCCAAGGCGCGCGAAGTGATGACCGCCGCGGCATTGCTGGTGGTACTGGGAGCGGCGCTGCTGATGCAGATCGGCGGGCTGTCGATGGCCATGGGCGCGTTCCTGGCTGGGGTGCTGCTGTCCGAGTCCACCTTCCGCCACCAGATCGAGGCGGATATCGAGCCGTTCCGCGGCATCCTGCTGGGTTTGTTCTTCCTCAGCGTCGGCATGTCGCTGGACCTGGCCGTGGTCGCGGACAACTGGCAGCTGATCCTGTCCGGCGTGCTGGCGATGATGGCGGCGAAGGCACTGTGCATCTACGTCGTGGCCCGGGTCACGCACAGCGTGCACGCGGAAGCGCTGGACCGGGCGGTACTGATGGCCCAGGGCGGCGAGTTCGCTTTCGTGCTTTTCTCCGCCGCCGCCGCCGCGCGGGTCATCGACGCCACGGTCAATGCCAACCTCACCGCCATCGTGGTTTTGTCGATGGTGCTGACGCCGCTGTTCGTGATCGTGCTGAAGCGCCTGACGCCCAAGGCCCAGGCCTCGCTGGAAGGCATCGAAGAGGCCAACGGCCTGACCGGCAGCGTGCTGATCATCGGCTTCGGCCGCTTCGGCCAGGTGATGAGCCAGTCGTTGCTGGCCCGCGACGTGGACGTGACCATCATCGACTCGGACATCGAGATGATCCGCAGCGCCGAGGAATTCGGTTTCAAGATCTATTACGGCGACGGCACCCGCCTGGACGTGCTGCATTCCTCGGGTGCGGATAGCGCACGCGCGATCGCGGTGTGCATCGATGACCGGGCCGCGGCCAACAGGATCGTGGAGCTGGCCAAGACCCAGTTCCCACAGGCACGGTTGCTGGTGCGCTCCTACGACCGCGAGCATTCGCTGGAACTGATCAACGCGGGGGTGGACTACCAGATCCGCGAGACCTTCGAATCGGCGGTGAATTTCGGCGCGGCGGCGCTGGTCGAACTGGGCGTGTCCGCCGACGAGGCCGAACGCATCGCCACGGAGATACGTCGCCGCGACGCGGAACGTTTCGAGATCGAGATGGCAGGCGGCCTGCGGGCGGGCGCCGGATTGATGCACAACAACACCTCGCCCAAGCCAACCCCGTTCACCACGCCCAAGCGCGAAGGGCAGGCATTGAACGAAGAGACGGCGGAAGTGATCAAGAGTCCGGACCTGGACTCGCGGGCAGGCTGATACCGCGTTCAACCCGTGCGTTTCTGGGTCTCGGCAAAAGCCGCAAGTTGTTCCGGCGTTGCGTCCTTCTGGAATTTCGCCTTCCAGTCCGCGAACGGCATGCCATAGACATGCTCACGCGCCTCATCCCTGGTCATCGATTGCCCTGAGCCCTCGGCAGCTTCCCGGTACCAGTCCGACAGGCAGTTGCGGCAGAAGCCGGCCAGGATCATCAGGTCGATGTTCTGCACGTCGCTGCGCTCGACGTTGAGATGTTCCAGCAGGCGGCGGAAGGCGGCGGCTTCGAGGGCGGTGGTGTCGGCCATGGTTTAATCGGGGACAATAGGATCCAACGACTTTACACCGCGCCCCAGATGACTGCTCCCCATTCAGCCCGAATCCTCGACGGCCGCCGTATCGCCGAAGACCTGCTCGATCAACTGAAAACCAAGGTCGACGCGCG
>JBOHXX010000164.1:0-7377 GCA_050737675.1 Pseudoxanthomonas sp. | reverse complement strand
AATCCAATCTTCATTCGCGGCACGGGTTTCGGAAAAACAGAACGGGCCGCTAGGCGGCCCGTTCCGTGGATCCCCGCCTTCGCGGGGATGACGGCTTGGCAAAGGCACCCGCGCGATGCACGGGCGCGCCAAGCCGTCACTTCAGGCCGGCAGCCTTGCGCAGTTCTTCGGCCTTGTCGGTCTTCTCCCACGAGAACGCGGTGGCGGTGTGCTGCTTGCCGGCGCCGTCGGTGTAGGTGAATTCCTTGGCCTTGCGGCCGAAGTGGCCGTAGGCGGCGGTCTGCTGGTACATCGGGTGGATCAGGTCGAGCATCTGCAGGATGCCGTACGGGCGCAGGTCGAAGTGCTTGCGGATCAGCTTCTCGATCTTCTCGTCGGAGATCTTGCCGGTGCCGAAGGTGGTGACAGAGATCGAAGTCGGATGGGCCACGCCGATGGCGTAGCTGACCTGCACTTCGCAACGGTCGGCCAGGCCGGCCGCGACCACGTTCTTGGCCACGTAGCGCGCGGCGTAGGCGGCCGAGCGGTCGACCTTGGACGGATCCTTGCCCGAGAACGCGCCGCCACCGTGACGGGCCCAGCCGCCGTAGGTATCGACGATGATCTTGCGCCCGGTCAGGCCGCAGTCGCCCACGGGTCCACCGATCACGAACTTGCCGGTCGGGTTGATGTGGAACTGGGTGCCCTTGTGCAGCCACTTGGCCGGCAGCACCGGCTTGAGGATGGTTTCGCGCACGGCTTCGACCAGGTCCTTCTGCTTCACGTCCGGGTCGTGCTGGGTCGACAGCACCACCGCGTCGATGGCCACGGCCTTGCCGTTTTCATAGCGCAGGGTGACCTGCGACTTCGCGTCCGGGCGCAGCCACGGCAACGGCGACTTCTTCTGCTTGCGCACCTTGGCCTGCTGCTCGACCAGGCGGTGCGACAGGTGGATCGCGGCCGGCATGTAGCTGTCGGTCTCGTTGGTGGCGTAGCCGAACATCAGGCCCTGGTCGCCCGCGCCCTGTTCTTCCGGCTTCTTGCGGTCCACGCCCTGGTTGATGTCGGGGGACTGCTTGCCGATCAGGTTGAGCACGCCGCAGGTGGCGCCGTCGAAGCCGACTTCACTGCTGTCGTAGCCGATGTCGACGATTACCTTGCGGGTCAGCGCTTCCAGGTCGATCCAGGCGCTGGTGGTGATTTCGCCAGCGACGATCGCCACGCCGGTCTTGACCATGGTTTCGCAGGCCACGCGCGCGCGCTTGTCCTGGGCCAGGATGGCGTCGAGAACGGCATCGGAAATCTGGTCGGCGACCTTGTCCGGATGGCCTTCGGAGACCGATTCGGAGGTGAAGAGGAAGTTCGACATCGCGGCTGGGGTCCTAGGTTATATCCCTTTATCGGGATGAAAAGATGGGCGCGCATGATACACGGCCCGGGGCGGGCGTGCATTGTGCCGCGTTCAGGGTTGCAGTGGGGTTAAGGGCGAAGGGCCGGTTGGCGGTTGGTGGTTCGTGAACAGCCCGTCACCAACCACGAACTACCAACCACCAACCCCGCTCCTGTCACCGTCCTGCCGCAAAACCGCAACCGTCCTGTCGACAACCACGGGCACCCTGCCGGCGAAACCCGGCGACGGGGCTCGCAGGCCGACACGATGCAGATACTGGAACAGCAACTCGCCCAACGTTACCCACAATGGTTCCGCGGCCGCCGCGTCGCGGTGGCGCGACCGCTGCTGCGCGGCCTGGGGCGCTGGTCGCGCCTGGCGCATGTCTACGAATTCATCGACAGCCATGCGCACCTGTCCGGATTCCCGCTGGTCGAAGCGGCGATGGAGTTCTTGAACCTGCGCTACACGGTGGACCAGGTCGAGCGCCATCGCATTCCCGCCACTGGCCGCCTGCTGATCATCGCCAACCATCCTTCCGGCGCACTCGATGCGCTGGCCTTGCTGCACCTGGTCGGCAGCGTGCGCCCGGACGTGAAGTTCGTGGCCAACGACCTGCTGGCCCAGGTCGAAGGACTGCGTGAACTGTTGCTGCCGGTGCGGATCCTCGGCGGCAGGCCGGGTGCGGAAAGCGTGGCTGCGATCGAACAGGCGCTGGCCGAGGAAAAGTGCGTGATCCTGTTCCCGGCCGGCGAAGTGTCGCGGCTCAGTCCGCGCGGGGTGACCGATACGCGCTGGCGCCGGGGTTTCCTGCGTTTCGCCAGGTCCAGCAATGCGCCGGTGCTGCCGGTGCGGATCGAGGCGCGCAATTCGGTGTTGTTCTATGGCGCCTCGGCCGTGTACAAGCCGGCGGGCACCGCGCTGCTGGCGCGCGAGATGTTCAAGCGCAACGGATCGCGGGTCGCGCTGCGGGTGGGCCCGTTGCTCGAGATCGACCATGCAGTCGAGCCCGAAGCGAACCTGGCCAAGGTGCGGCGGGTGCTGTATTCGATCGGCCGTCGTGTCGAGGCGCAGAAACAGGAACAACCGCAGGCCTTGATCCCGGCAGTGGACCGGGACGTGCTGCATGACGCGGTCCAGTCGCTGCAATTGCTGGGCGAAACCAGCGACGGCAAGCGCATCTGCGTGGGACGCCTGGCGGCGGGCTCGCCGTTGCTGCACGAGATCGGCAGGCTGCGCGAGCTGACTTTCCGCGCGGTCGGCGAGGGCACCGGCAAGTCGCTGGATGTCGACGCCTACGACCTTCATTACGAACACATCGTGCTTTGGGATGCCGACGCCAGGCAGGTCGCCGGCGCCTACCGCATCGCCCGTGGCGCTCCGATCCTGGCTGGGCACGGTCTGAAAGGCCTGTATACCGCCTCGTTGTTCGACTACGCGTATGACATGATGCCGCGGCTGGCCGAAGGCATGGAACTGGGGCGCAGCTTCGTGGCTCCCGACTACTGGGGCGGCCGCAGCATCGATTACCTGTGGCAAGGCATCGGCGCCTACCTGCGCCGGCATCCGCGCGTGCGTTACCTGTTCGGCGCGGTTTCGCTGAGCGCGGCGCTGCCGCTGGCGGCGCGCGAACAGATCGTTTCCTACTACGCGCGCTACCACGGCGACGCCAGCGGCGAAGCGGTGTCGCGACACCCGTTCCAGTACGTGGCCGCTCCGCCTTCGTACGGCGAGCTGGATGCCGATACCGCGTTCCGGGTGCTGAAGGGCAACCTCGACAGCCTCGGCGTCACCCTGCCCATGCTGTACAAGCAGTACACCGAACTGTGCGAACCCGGCGGCGCGCGTTTCCTTGCGTTCGGAGTGGATCCGGCGTTCAGCGATTCCATCGATGGCCTGATCGAAGTGGACCTGCAGCGGATCCGGCCGAAGAAGCGCACGCGCTACCTGGAAACACCGGCGCGCCGGCAGGCGGAACCTGCATGAGTCCCGCCGCCGCCACGATGCGGCGCGCGGTGTTCGTTTCCGATGTGCACCTGGGTTCCACGCATTGCCACGCGGCTGAATTCGCGGATTTCCTCAATGTCCTGCAGTGTCGCCAGCTGTACCTGGTCGGCGACATCGTGGATTTGTGGTGGATGGCGCAGAAGCGCGCGACCTGGGACGCCGCCCATAACCGCGTGGTCGAAGCCCTGCACGCGTTGCGCCGGCGTGGCACCGAACTGATCTACATCCCCGGCAACCACGACCGGCCGATCCGCAGGTTCTGCGGCCTGGTGCTGCCGGCGATGCGCGTGCGGCGCCGGGCGATCCATGTCACCGCCGATGGACGCCGCCTGCTGGTCACCCATGGCGATGATTACGACGCCATCACCCACTTCGGTGGCTTGCAGGAGCGCTTGGGCGACTGGCTGTACTACCGGATACTCACCGGCAACAAGATCGTCAACGCCCTGCGTCGCCGTTCAGGCCTGCGTTACTGGTCGCTGTCCGAATACCTGAAGCAGAAAAGCAGTGCCGCCGAGCGCTACATCGGCCGCTTCGTGCAGGCGGGCCTGGACGATGCGCGCCGGCGCGGTCTGGACGGGATCATCTGCGGCCATATCCATCGCGCGTCGCTTATCCAGCGCGATGGGCTGGTCTACGCCAACGACGGCGACTGGGTGGAAAGCCTGACCGCGCTGAGCGAGGAAATGGATGGCAGCCTGTGCCTGCTCTCGCACACCGGAGAGATCCTGTCGGAGATGCCGGCGCGATTGCGCCTGGTGATGCAGGAACTGCCGATGGCGGCGTGATATCGGACGCGCGTAGGAACGTCCCTTGGGTGCGTACCTTTGGTGTTGCCGCGACCTGGACGAAGAGCATCGCGGGCAAGGCCCGCTCCTGCAGTGGCTGTTAGCATCCGGGCATGGACTCCATCACCCACCTGTTCCTCGGCGGCGCCATCGTCGCTGCCATCGCGCCGGCCAAACACCGGCGCGCCGCTTTGCTTGCGGGCGCTGCGCTGAACACCCTGCCGGATCTCGATTCGCTGTTCATCGCCTTGTTCACTGACGACCCGGTGTCGTTGATGACGATACACCGCAGCTTCAGCCATTCATTGTTCGTGCTGCCGCTGCTCGGCTGGCTGATCTGGTGGCTATTCAAACGTCGCGGCAAGCGGGTGGCGGAATCGCCCGTGCGCTGGTTCTGGGCCATCCAACTGACCCTGCTTGCGCATCCGTTGCTGGATGCCTTCACCGTGTACGGCACGCAATTGCTGTGGCCGCTGCACACGCCGCCGGTGATGTGGTCCAGCCTGTTCATCATCGATCCGACGTACACCATGTGGATGCTGTTCGGTTGCGTCGTTGCCTGGTTCGCGCGCGAACGCTTGCTGGCGCAGCGCGCGTTGCTGGCGGGGTTGGCATTGAGCACGGCTTACCTGGGCTGGTCGCTGCTGGCGAAGTCCATGGTCGATCGCGAAGCCGACCGCGCCCTGGCTGCCATGGGATTGGCAAACGCGCCACGCTTCTCGGTGCCGATGCCATTGAACACCTTGCTGTGGCGGGTAGTGGCGATGACGCCCGAGGGCTACGTGATCGGCGACCGCTCACTCGTCGCCGATCGCGGACCGATGAGGTTCCGGGGCTACGCATCCAACGTGCAGGCGCTGGCCGGGGCGCGGGATATCCCGGTGGTGCGGCAGCTGGCCTGGTTCAACCACGGGTTCATGCGCGCTCGCGTTGTCGGTGGCGAGCTGGTCCTGAGCGACCTGCGCATGGGCCTGGAGCCCGACTACAACTTCAGTTTCGTGGTCGTGACGCGCGAAGGACAACGGTGGCGATCGATTCCGCCGAGGCAACTGCAGGCCGCCTACCGGGCGCCAGTGGCGCCAGGCAAGTTGAAGGAAGCCCTGGTGGCGTTGTGGCGCCGGATCTGGCACTCACCGGAATTCGTTCCCGCCGATCCGCATCCTTCCGCGTCGGCTTGATGCCGACGAGAAGGAGCCACGGCTGGAGTTCCTGCGCCAATCCCGGTTATGTCAGGGAGCCAATACCTGGTTGCGATCAGGTTTGGCATCGACCTTGGCGACGCTGGCCGCCTGCTGGTGGTAGAGATCGATTCTGCGCCCGGCCATCAGGTCGTTGTAGCGTTCCTCGCCGAGCGCATTCCTGAACTGCCTTTGCGCCCGATCGAAGGTGATCCGGTACTCCGCATAGCCGCTGCGCGGGCCGACCACCATGCGCACCCGCTGCGGAGTCAGGCCGGTTTCCTCCGCCAGTTGCCGCACGGTCGGCGCGTCGGGTGCGGCGATCGGCACGGGAGCGAGGTTCACGGTGGTGTCCTGCGCGGCCGCGGGAGCGGCGATGGCGGCAAGCAGGGTCAATGCAAGCAGGTTCGTTTTCATGTCGTTCTCCTGGAGCTTGGTCCATCCATGGAAGGGGGATATCCAGCGGCCGGTGTGTCCCGGCATCGATGTCGAGCATTCGGGTGTGGTGTTGCCTCCGTCCGCATCCGCTTGCCGGAGGAGCGCCACCGGCTCCCGCTGGCTGCGCGAAGCGCAGGCCGGTGGAAGGATTCCGGCAGGGTCATGTTTGCGCCGTGGGCGCATCGAATACGAGTGCCGGAAAGCATCGTGACCGATGGCGCACTCCAACCGACAATCAGCGCAAAGTAGATTGGGCTCGAATGATATTTCCGCGTCGCGGAAAGCTTAATAAACCGTTGCGCGCGCCTGCACGAACGAATAGAAGAACACTGCGTCGGGATCGCTCTGCACCTGGCGCATCTCGCGGCGCACGCCTTCGACGATTTCCTCGCTGACCTTGCCTGCCGCCAGCAACTGGTCGGACGCGGACAGCAACAGTTCTTCCCAGAACGCGATCATGGTCTTGCGCCGCGCCGGTTCGCGGTTGTCGAAATGGAAGGTCTTGATCTGCGTGGTCACGTCGCGGTAACCGCCGGCCAGCAGCAGGTTGCCGAGCTTGGCGCCGATGAACGGATCGCCGCCACTGTCGATCTGGAAATCGTTGAACGCCATCCAGTAGCGCCACACGTTGGGCGAATACGGGTCGAGCAGGAACGAGGCGTTCATCACTTCGGTCAGGTACACCGGCGAACCGGGCGAGAGCACGCGGCGCACTTCGCTGAGGACCCGGGCTGGCGAGGGTACGTGTTCCAGCACCCAGCACAGGAACGCGGCATCGAAGCTGCGCGGCTCGAACGGCAGGTCGGTCGCATCGGCCTGCCGCAGCGTGTAGCGGTCCTGCAGCCAGGGCATCGCATCGAGTCGTCGTGCGGCGGCGCCCAGTTGCGCCGCGCTCAGGTCCACGCAGGTGGCATGCAGCCCGGGGAAACGGCGCAGCAGGATCTCGGTCTGCGCACCGACGCCGCTGCCAACTTCCAGCAGGCGGCGCGTGCCGGAATAGTCGATGTCGTGGAAGACCGTCGATTCCGCGATCCGTGCCTGCCTCACCAGCCGCGCCTGTTCGACTTCGGAGAAGCCGTGCAGGTAGGGGAATTCGGTGGAATTGGTCATTGCGGTTCTCTGATTTGAGCTGGTGCGGAGTGCCATTGCTCCCTTCACCCGGAGGGAGAAGGGAAGCAAGGTTACGCCGCTGCCGACAACTCCGGCGTCACGCCTGCCACCAGCGCATCGAAGTAATCCCGGGTCAGCTGCAACTGCGCATCGGCGCTTTCGGCGCGGTTGACCACGGCGCGGAACGCAATGTTCTCGGGCCGGTCCTTGGCATACCAGCCCAGGTGCTTGCGGGCGATGCGCACGCCCTGGTGTTCGCCGTAGAACTCGTGCAACGCCTGCAGATGGCCAAGGAGGATATCGCGTACTTCACTCAGGGCGGGTGGAGGCAACAACGTACCGGTGGCCAGGTAATGGGCGATCTCGCGGAAGATCCACGGCCGTCCCTGCGCGGCGCGTCCGACGAGCAGCGCATCGGCACCTGTGGCTTGCAACACGTATGCGGCCTTCTGCGGCGAATCGACATCGCCATTGGCCAGCACCGGGA
>JBOHXX010000163.1:0-7444 GCA_050737675.1 Pseudoxanthomonas sp. | reverse complement strand
CATCCGCCCTTCGGGAACCTTCTCCCGGCGGGAGAAGGAAACCTTCCAGAGCAAATACTCCATTCCTAATCAATCACTTAGCGTGATTGTCAAGCTTCCGCATTCAGGCCGGGTTGGGTCTTTGGCCCTTACCTTGCGCCAACTTTTCCGGCCCGCCCCCGTATCGACTGGCGAGCCACCCCGGCCCTGATTGCACCTTCCGGCCGGCCCCGGGCAGCTCGTCGGAGTAGCTGCCTCCCCATGACGCCCTGACGCCGTGTCCATCCAAACGCACCTTCCCTTGGGAGGCGCGTGGACGCGGTCAAGACGGAGCAAGGAGTTTGTTTCAATGAAGTTGGCCTGGATCCTCTGGCTGTCGCACATGTTGCCGCAGCCCGCCGCAGACTCGCTCTGCCTCAGCACCACCGTGTACTTGGAAGCCCGCGACCAGACCCTGCGCGGCCAGCAGGCCGTGGCCGAGGTCGCCCTGCGCCGCCTCGACAGCGGCCTGTGGGGCGACTCGATGTGCGAGGTGGTCACCGCGCGCAAGCAGTTCGCCCCGACCATCGTCGCCCCCGGCACCCGCCTGCAGAACCCGGAAGCCTGGGCCGCGTCGATCAACGTCGCCCTGGGCGCGGAGAAGAACTGGGCCCTGCCGCCCGGCGAGCGCAAGGAAATCGTGCCCGGCGCCAGCCACTTCATGGCCCAGAACATCGCCAGCCCGAGCTGGCGCAATGCCTACTTGGTGGCGACCATTGGCGACCACACCTTCCTGCGCGTGCAGAAACTCAAGCCGCGCTCTTCGTGAGCGCTTCGTAACGCCCGGCTTACCGGAAAAGATCGAAAATGAAAGCGGGTCCGGATTCCTTCCGGGCCCGCTTTTTCTTTTCCGGAGATCCGCATGAAGCTCTACACCAAGCCGGGCGCCTGTTCGCTCGGCGACCATATCGCCCTGCGCTGGATCGGCAAGCCCTTCGACCTGCAGGTCATGGACGCGGCGGCCTTGAAGTCACCCGAATACCTCAAGCTCAATCCCGCCGGCAATGTCCCGGCGCTGGAAGTGGACGGCTGGGTGCTGACCCAGAATGCGGCGATCCTGAATTTCCTGGCCGACAGTTTTCCCGAGTCCGGCCTGGGTGGCGACGGCAGCGCGAAAAGCCGTGCCGAGATCAACCGCTGGCTGGCCTTCTTCAATGCCGATGTGCATCCGGCATTCCATCCGATCTTCGGCTCGACCAGGTACCTGGGCGATGAGGCCGCGATCGAACAGAGCAAGGACAACGCGCGCCAGAAACTGCGCGGTTTCTTCGAGCGCGCCGATGCACAATTGCAAGGCAAGGACTGGCTGACCGGGACGCGCTCGATCGCCGACCCCTATCTGTTCGTGACCCTGCGTTGGGCCAGGGCGGTCAATGTGGATCTGTCCGGCCTGGCGAACCTGGAGCGGTTCTTCCAGCACATGCAGGCCGACGACGGAGTGCGACAGGCGCTACAGGCCGAAGGCCTGGCCTGAAACATCACCGGAGCGTCGCGACTCGGCCACGCTCCCGGTTCCGAATTCAACTACGTACTTCGGCCCGCGCCCGCACCAGCCATTCGCTGGCGAAGGTGTGGTCCTTGGCTTTGGTCAGCGCCGTGGCGACTTCCGGCAGCAAGGTCAGCAAGGCATCGACGTCCGAGCACCGCTCGACCTTCAATTGCATGAAGTAACCTTTCAGTCCGAGGTGGCGACCCACTGCATCGGTGACGAAGTTGTACAGGCGCCGGTAGTTGCCGAAATCGGCCGGCATGCTGATCGCGCCAGGAAGCGCAGGCAGGTCCGCGGCAGGCACCTGGACCGGCATTCCAACTGGTACCTGGGCATGCACCGGTGCATGGACTACCGCCTTGGCTGGCGCTTCCGCGGCGGCCTCATCTACGGGTGCAGCGGAAAACACACCGTCGCCACGCTGGATCAATCCTTTCACTACCAATTGTTCGATCGCATCGTCCGGCGCGCGCAGCCCCGCCATCAACTCGCGCAGCTGGGCCTGGTCACGCTGGCCATCGACCATCAGCAGGATCGAGCGCAACGCAGCCGGCAACCTGAGCGCGCGATCCTGGATCTCGCGCTTGCCGGCTTCGGTCTTGAAGTAAAGCTCCCCGTCTTTCATGACACCCCTTATGTCGATTCACGATACCGGAACCGCTCCCCAGCGGAAATATTACCGGCATGTGTTGGTTTACATGCAATCGCCGCAACCGACCGTTACGGATGTCACAACTACCAGTGTCGCCGGCAATCGGTCATGCCCATGCACATGGCAAACAGCATACCGCCGGGTATCGAAATCAGAATGCGGCGCCCGGCACACGTACTTTACCTTCCATCAACACCCGCGCGCTGCGGCTCATGATCGCCTTGGCGACGGTCCATGAGCCCTGGTTCTGTGTCGCTTCCGCACCCACCCGCAGGGTGCCGGAGGGATGGCCGAAAACGATCACGTCGCGCGTGCCGCCGCCAGCGGCCTTGTTGACCAGCGTGCCGGGTACCGCCGCCGCCGCCGCAATCGCCACCGAGGCCGTGCCCATCATGGCGTGATGCAGTTTGCCCATCGAAATCGCCCGCGCCAGCAGATCGATGTCGGCCGCACGCACGGACTTGCCACTGGATGAAACGTAATCCTTCGGCGGCGCGACAAATGCCACCTTCGGCGTCAGCGGGCGCTTGGCGGCTCCAGCGACGTCGTCGATCAATCCCATGCGCACGGCGCCATGGGCGCGGATCGCTTCCAGCTTCGCCAACGCCGCCTTGTCTTCGTTGATCGCGTCCTGCAACTCGGTGCCGTCGTAGCCCAGTTCGGCGGCATCGACGAAAACGGTCGGCACGCCCGCATTGATCATCGTGACGTTGAACCTGCCCACGCCCGGCACCTCGAGCGCGTCCACCAGGTTGCCGGTGGGGAACATGGCACCGCCGGCATCGCCCTTGCCGTCATCGGCGGGATCGAGGAACTCGAGCTGTATTTCGGCAGCCGGGAAGGTCACTCCATCCAGCTCGAAGTCGCCTGTTTCCTGTACCTCGCCATTCGTGACCGGGACATGGGCGATGATGGTCTTGCCGATGTTCGCCTGCCAGATGCGCACCGTGCAGATTCCGTCGTGCGGAATGCGCGTCGGGTCGACAAGGTCGTTGGCGATCGCGAACGGGCCCACTGCCGAGGAAAGGTTGCCGCAGTTGCCGGTCCAGTCGATGAAATCGTCGTTGAGCGGAACCTGTCCGTACAGGTAATCGACATCGTGGCCGTCCTTCGCACTGCGCGCGAGGATCACGACCTTGCTCGTGCTCGAGGTCGCCCCGCCCATGCCGTCGGTGTGCTTGCCGTAGGGATCGGGCGAGCCGATCACGCGCGTCAACAACGCATCGCGCGCCTTGCCCGGTACCTGCGCCGCGACCGGCAGGTCCTGCAGCCGGAAGAACACGCCCTTGCTGGTGCCGCCGCGCATGTAGGTGGCGGGGATTCTGATTTGCGGGATATGGATCGTACTCATCTGTTTCTTCCGGTTGTAGCGATCATGCTGCTTTCGATGACTCCAGGAAATCCTGCGCAAACCGCTGCAGCACGCCACCGGCTTCGTAGATGGAGACTTCTTCATCCGAGTCCAGCCGACAGGTCACCGGCACCTCGACGCGCTCGCCATCCTTGCGATGGATCACCAGCACCAGTTCGGCGCGCGGCGTACGTTCGCCAACCACGTCGAAAGTTTCGGTGCCGTCGATACCCAGCGTCCTGCGGTCGGTGCCGGGCTTGAATTCCAGCGGCAATACGCCCATGCCGATCAGGTTGGTGCGGTGGATGCGCTCGAAGCCCTCGGCAGCGATGGCCTCCACGCCCGCCAGGCGCACGCCCTTGGCCGCCCAGTCGCGCGAAGAACCCTGGCCGTAGTCGGCACCGGCGATGATGATCAGCGGCTGGCGACGCTGCATGTAGGTCTCGATGGCCTCCCACATGCGCATGACCTCGCCTTCCGGCTCGACGCGGGCCAGCGAGCCTTGTTTCACGCTGCCGTCTTCGCTGCGCACCATCTCGTTGAACAACTTGGGATTGGCGAAGGTCGCCCGTTGCGCGGTCAGGTGGTCGCCACGATGAGTGGCATAGGAATTGAAATCCTCTTCGGGCAGGCCCATCTTCGCCAGGTATTCACCGGCGGCGCTGTTGAGCATGATCGCGTTCGACGGCGACAGATGATCGGTGGTGATGTTGTCGGGCAACACCGCCAGCGGGCGCATGCCCTGCAAGGTCCGCTCGCCGGCAAGCGCGCCTTCCCAGTACGGCGGCCGGCGGATGTAGGTGCTCATGCTGCGCCAGTCGTATAGCGGCTCGACCTTCGGGCCGTGTTCGACATGGACTTCGAACATCGGCTTGTAGACGCTGCGGAACTGTTCCGGCTTGACCGATGCCTTGACCATCGCATCGATTTCTCCATCGCTGGGCCAGAGATCCTTGAGGCGGATTTCCTTGCCGTCGACCACGCCGAGCACATCCTTTTCGATGTCGAAGCGGATCGTGCCGGCGATCGCATAGGCAACCACCAATGCCGGCGAGGCGAGGAAAGCCTGCTTCGCATAAGGATGGATGCGCCCGTCGAAGTTGCGGTTGCCCGACAACACCGCGGTCGCGTACAGATCGCGGTCGATGATTTCCTGCTGGATCGCCGGATCCAGCGCGCCGGACATGCCATTGCAGGTGGTGCAGGCGAAACCCACCACGCCGAAACCCAACGCCTCCAGCTCCGGCATCAGGCCGCTTTCGTCCAGGTACATCTTCACGGTCTTGGAGCCGGGGGCGAGCGAAGTCTTCACCCACGGCTTGCGGGCAAGCCCCAGGCGGTTCGCATTGCGCGCCAGCAACGCGGCCGCGATCACGTTGCGCGGATTGCTGGTGTTGGTGCAGCTGGTGATGGCGGCGATGATCACCGCGCCATCCGGCATCAGGCCGGGGGTTTCTTCCCACGCACCGGCAATGCCCCTGGCAGCCAGGTCTGACGTGGCCACGCGCGCATGCGGATTCGAAGGGCCGGCCATGTTGCGCACCACGCTTGAGAGATCGAACTGCAGCACGCGCTCGTATTCCGCGTGGCCCAGGCTGTCGGACCATAGGCCGGTGTGGCGCGCATAAAGCTCCACCAGCTTCACTTGCTCTTCCTCGCGACCGGTAAGGCGCAGGTAATCGATGGTCTGCTGGTCGATGGAGAACATCGCCGCGGTGGCGCCATATTCCGGTGCCATGTTGGAGATGGTGGCGCGATCACCCAGGGTCAGCGCGGCCGCGCCCTCGCCATGGAACTCCAGCCAGGCGCCGACCACCTTCGACTTGCGCAGGAATTCGGTCAACGCCAGCACCGTATCGGTAGCGGTGATGCCGGGTTGCGGCTTGCCGGTCAACTGCACGCCGACGATTTCCGGCAGGCGCATCCACGACGCGCGGCCCAGCATCACGCTCTCGGCTTCCAGCCCGCCCACGCCAATCGCGATCACGCCCAGGGCATCGACATGCGGCGTATGGCTGTCGGTGCCCACGCAGGTGTCGGGGAAGGCCACGCCACCACGCACCTGCACGACAGGCGACATCTTCTCCAGGTTGATCTGGTGCATGATCCCGTTGCCCGGCGGGATCACTTCCATGTTCTTGAAGGCCTTGCGCGTCCATTCGATGAAGTGGAAACGGTCTTCGTTGCGTCGGTCCTCGATGGCGCGGTTCTTGGCGAACGCATCGGGATCGAAGCCGCCGCATTCCACCGCCAGCGAATGGTCGACGATCAATTGCACCGGCACCACCGGATTGACCTGCGCCGGATCGCCACCCTGCTCGGCGATGGCATCGCGCAGACCGGCGAGATCCACGAGCGCGGTCTGGCCGAGGATGTCGTGGCAGACCACACGTGCCGGAAACCACGGAAAATCGAGGTCGCGCTTGCGTTCGATCAGTTGCTTGAGCGAATCGGTGAGGGTCGCCGGATCGCAGCGGCGCACCAGGTTCTCGGCCAGCACGCGCGAGGAGTATGGCAGCGTGGCGTAGGCGCCGGGCCGGATCGCCTCGACCGCTTCGCGCGCGTCGAAATAATCCAGCGAGGTGCCGGGCAAGGGTTTGCGGTACTGGGTGTTCATGGCTGGCGATCCGATGAGCTAGCTGGCCGACTGGCGCAGTGAAGCGAGGCGTTGGCAGGCAGGGCCGATGCCCTGCCCGCCCAATTTGTTCAGCGCTGGTCGAGCGGCACGAAGGCCAGGTCTTCCGGCCCGGTGTAATTGGCGCTGGGGCGGATGATCTTGCCGTCGATGCGCTGTTCGATCACGTGCGCACTCCAGCCGCTGGTGCGGGCGATCACGAACAGCGGGGTGAACATCGCCGTCGGCACGCCCATCATGTGGTAGCTGACCGCGCTGAACCAGTCCAGGTTGGGGAACATCTTCTTGATGTCCCACATCACCGTTTCCAGGCGCTCGGCGATGTCGTACATCTTGCGGCTGCCCTGCTCGTCGGACAGCTCACGTGCGACTTCCTTGATCACCTGGTTGCGCGGATCGCCGGTGGTATAGACCGGATGACCGAAGCCGATGATCACCTCCTTGCGTTCGACCCGGGCCTTGATGTCTTCCTCGGCCTCGTCCGGCGTCTCGTAGCGCTTCTGCACTTCGAAGGCGACCTCGTTGGCGCCACCATGCTTGGGACCGCGCAGCGCGCCAATGCCGCCGGCGATGCACGAATGCAAGTCGCTACCGGTGCCAGCGATGACGCGGCAGGCGAAGGTCGAGGCATTGAACTCGTGCTCGGCATAGAGGATCAGCGAAGTGTGCATCGCCTGGACCCAGGAATCGCGTGGCTTCTCGCCATGCAGCAGGTGCAGGAAATGGCCGCCGATGCTGTCTTCGTCGCTGTCGGTATCGATGCGCTTGCCGTTGTGGCTCCAGTGGTACCAGTACAGCAGCATCGGGCCGAGCGAGGCCATCAGCTTGTCGGCGATGTCGCGCGCGCCCGGATGGTTGTGGTCGTCCTTCTCCGGCGATACGCAACCCAGTACCGACACGCCGGTACGCATCACGTCCATCGGGTGTGCTGACGCCGGCAGTTGTTCCAGTGCTGTTTTCACCGCGGCCGGGATGCCGCGCAGCGACTTCAGCTTGGCCTTGTAACCGGCCAGTTCGGCGCGGTTGGGAAGCTTGCCGTGCACCAGCAGGTGGGCGATTTCCTCGAATTCCGAACTGCGCGCGAGATCCAGGATGTCGTAACCGCGGTAATGCAGGTCGTTACCGCTGCGGCCAACGGTGCACAACGCGGTGTTGCCAGCGGCGGTGCCGCTGAGGGCGACGGATTTCTTGGGTTTGAACGGAACGGCTGCGTCGGTCATGTATTTACTCGCTCTTCTACAAAATAATGGGAAAGACGGAAGTTCCGTCAACCGGGGTCCTGCCTGTGCTGCAGCAACC
>JBOHXX010000162.1:0-7471 GCA_050737675.1 Pseudoxanthomonas sp. | reverse complement strand
GTTGATGAGATCGCAAAAGAGCTCGCGGCCACGGCCCGCTCCTACAACACCTCTGCCTTCCTTACCTGACGAAGAGAAACCACCATGAGCAAGCTGCCGACCGCCGAAGAAATCAAGCACGACTGGGCCACCAATCCGCGCTGGGCCGGGATCACCCGCAATTACACCGCCGAGGACGTGGTCCGCCTGCGCGGCACGGTCAAGGTCGAGCATTCCATCGCCAAGCTGGGTGCGGAGAAGCTGTGGGGCTACCTGCAGAAAGAAGATTTCGTCAACGCGCTCGGCGCGCTGACCGGCAACCAGGCCATGCAGCAGGTCAAGGCCGGGTTGAAGGCGATCTACCTGTCGGGCTGGCAGGTCGCCGCCGACGCCAACCTGGCCGGACAGATGTATCCGGACCAGTCGCTATACCCGGCCGACTCGGTGCCGGCGGTGGTCAAGCGCATCAACAACACCTTGTTGCGCGCCGACCAGCTCAACCATGCCGAAGGCGACGACAGCGTCGATTACCTGCAGCCGATCGTGGCCGATGCCGAAGCCGGTTTCGGTGGCGTGTTGAATGCGTTCGAGTTGATGAAGGCGATGATCGAGGCCGGCGCCTCGGGCGTGCACTTCGAAGACCAGCTGGCTTCGGTGAAGAAGTGCGGGCACATGGGCGGCAAGGTGCTCGTTCCCACGCGCGAAGCCGTGGAGAAGTTGAACGCCGCGCGCCTGGCCGCCGACGTGATGGGCGTGCCGACCCTGCTGGTCGCGCGCACCGATGCCGAAGCCGCCGACCTGCTGACCAGCGACATCGATGACAACGACAAGGCCTTCGTCACCGGCGAGCGCACCGTCGAAGGTTTCTACAAGACCAACAACGGCCTGGACCAGGCGATCAGCCGCGGCCTCGCCTACGCGCCGTATGCCGACCTGGTCTGGTGCGAAACCGGCAAGCCGGACCTGGAGTTCGCGCGCAAGTTCGCCGAGGCCATCCATGCCAAGTTCCCGGGCAAGCTGCTGGCCTACAACTGCTCGCCCAGCTTCAACTGGAAGAAGAACCTGGACGACGCGACCATCGCCAAATTCCAGACCGAGATCGCCAAGTACGGCTACAAGTTCCAGTTCATCACCCTGGCCGGTTTCCATGCGTTGAACTACTCGATGTTCAACCTGGCCCACGGTTATGCGCGCCGGCAGATGAGCGCCTTCGTCGAACTGCAGGAAGCCGAGTTCGCCGCCGCCGATAGGGGCTTCACCGCGGTCAAGCACCAGCGCGAAGTCGGCACCGGCTACTTCGATGCGGTGACCCAGGCGATCCAGCAAGGACAATCCTCGACCACCGCGCTGAAGGGCTCGACCGAGGAAGAGCAGTTCCACGGCGACAAGGCTGCCTGAGCCTTTCTTCCGACAGACGGCGCCAATAGGGCCGCAGGCTGGGGAAGCCAGCCTGCGGCCTTCGTTTTTGCGGAGCGGTTGTGGTGTTATCCTCCGATTCAGCGAATTGGGGTGTGACATGAATTCGGAGAACGTAGCGCTGGTTGCCGGCTACGCGCCGGGACTTCCGGCCACAGGAGAAGCATCCAACGACCCGACCACCGCGGTGTTGTCGGCGGGGGAGTGCGAGCTCTTCGCCCAGGTCGGTCGCGTGCGGCCGGTCGCGGCGGGCGAGAAGCTCTTCACACGCGGCGAGATGGGCACCACCATGTACGTGATCCTGCAGGGCGCGGTGGCGCTGGATTTCGGCGAGGACCTCAACGAGAAACGCCTCGGTCCGCGCGAATTCTTCGGCGAGCTCGGCCTGCTGATAGGCGATCATGCGCGCGCGGCTTCGGCCACCGCGCTGGTGGAAGGCGTGCTGCTGGAATTGCAGCACCACGAGTTCCAGGTGCTGGTCGACCGCGATGCCGGCCTGGTCTCGCATTTCCTGCGCCGCGCGATCATGCGCGTGGTCTCCAACGAACAGAACCTGACCCATCGCCTGCGTCGCCGCAACCAGGAGCTGCAGGCGGCGCTGGACAGCCTGCGGGTCACCTCGCACCGGCTCAACAAGAGCGAGGAGCTCAACCGCACCGACGAGCTGACCGCGCTGTACAACCGCCGCGGCCTGGCCATGTTCCTGGAGCAGGGCCGCAATAACGGCGGCTACCATGGCTATGGCCTGCTGCTGATCGACTGCGACCGCTTCAAGGACGTCAACGACCTGCACGGGCACCTGCTCGGCGATCGCGTGCTGCAGAGCGTGGCCAACATCCTGCGCTCGCTGGCCGGTTCGCAGGATTTCGCCTGCCGCCTGGGTGGCGACGAATTCTGCCTGCTGCTCAAGGCGCACAGCCGCGACGAAATGCTGCGCTACGCCGATTTCGTGGTCAGTACCGCGCTGGCGTTGCAGCAGATGCAGCCGACGCCGCCGTTGATCACCACGCTCAGCGTCGGCGCCTGCCTGGTCGATCCGGCGCGCGAATGGAACGACTGGTACGCGCAGGCGGACCAGGCCCTGTACCGGGCCAAGAGCGTCGGCGGCAATCGCGTCGAGTGGCAGGACTGAGTCGCAGGAGGCGACCGGGATGAACGATTTCTTCCGCACCCCCTCCGAAGGACCGCAGCTGCGCACCCTGTTGCTGACCGACCTGGTCGATTCGACCGGGCTGGTCGAACGCCTGGGCGACACCCCCGCTTCCGAACTGTTCCGCGAACACGACCAGTTGGTGCTGAAGCTGCAGCAGCAATGGCGCGGGCGCCTGATCGACCGTTCCGATGGCCTGCTGCTGCTGTTCGAGCGGCCGGTGGACGGCCTCGGTTTCGCCCTGGATTACACCCGCGGCCTGCGCGACCTGGGCAAGGCCCGCAACGTGGAGCTGCTGGCGCGCGCCGGCTTGCACGTGGGCGAGGTGCTGACCTGGAAGAACAGCGACGCGGCGGTGCAGGTCGGGGCAAAACCACTGGAAGTGGAAGGACTGGCCAAGCCGATGGCCGCGCGCCTGATGACCCTGGCCCGGCCGGGGCAGATCCTGCTCTCGTCGGTGGCCGAGCCGCTGACCCACCGCGCCTCGCGCGAGCTGGGCGAACGCGGCAAGAACCTGTTGTGGAAGTCCTACGGGCGCTGGCGCTTCAAGGGTGTGCCGCAGTCGCAGGAAATCCACGAGGTTGGCGAAGTCGGCCTGGCGCCGTTGCGTGCGCCCAGCAACAATCCCAAGGCCTGGCGCGACATCCCGCTGTGGCGGCGGCCGGCGGCGCTGGCGGCGGAAGTGGTGCTGCTGGCGGGCCTGGGCATCGGTGCGTGGTTCCTGGGCAAGCCGCAACCGGCCATCGCCTTCGCCGAGCGCGACTGGGTGGTGGTCGGCGACCTGCGCAACCTGACCGGCGAAGAGGTGCTGGACGACTCGCTGTCGCAGGCATTCCGCATCAGCCTGGAGCAGTCGCGCTATGTGAACGTGTTGAGCGACATGAAGGCACGCGACACGTTGGCGAGGATGGAGCGCAAGCCGGGGACGCAACTGGACCGTGCCATCGCCTCGGAAATCGCCCTTCGCGATGGCGTGCGTGCGGTGATCCTGCCGACGGTATCGGAAGTCGGGGGGCGCGTGCGCGTCAGCGCCGAGGTCATCGATCCGCACACGCAGACCACGGTGTATGCGGAATCGGCCGATGGAGTGGGGGCGGGCTCGGTGCTGGAATCGATCGACAGTGTCACCGCGACCCTGCGTGGAAAGCTGGGCGAGGCCTTGGCCTCGATCGAGAAAGATTCCGAGCCGTTGCCGCGTGTCACCACCAAGAATCTCGATGCGCTCAAGGCTTACGCATTGGGACAGAAGGCATTCGGCAGCTCGCAGTACAAAGAGGCCAAGTCCTTCTATCTTCGTGCGGTGGAACTGGACAGCGGGTTTGCGCTGTCCTATCTCGGCCTGGTTCGTTCGTACAATGCCTTGAACGATCTTGCTGGTGGTACGAAGTATCTAAAGCGTGCGGTTTCCCTTCGCGCGAACATGCCTGCCCGAGACCAGCTCTATCTCGACGCATGGACGGCCGAGGTTGAATCGCCCGCCGATGCGCTCGACAAATGGCGCCAGATGGCAAGTCTCTATCCTGATTTCTATCCGGCGGTAGCCAATATCGGCAACTCGCTGTACATCCGCAACCAGTTCGCCGAAGGCATGCCCTTCGCAAAGCGCTCCACTTCGCCGCAGAGCGAGTTCTCGACGTTGTCATGGGACCTTGTCGGACGACTGGCCTTGGGACAAGGCAAGTATCCGGAAGCGCAGGGTGCGTTCACCCATGCGATCGCGCGGGGCCACGCCAGCGCCGTTGTCCGCAATGCCGATACCTATGCCGCACAGAGGCGCTTCAAGGAAGCCGGTCAAGCTTGGCCGCTTTCCTTGAAAGTCCAGGGGCCTTATTTCGATCGTGTCGCGATGTATCTCGATCAGGGCTTGTGGGATATGGCCAAGAAAGAAGCGGCCGGTTTGTCGCAAGCCGCGGAGAAGGGTTCGGTTCGTTCGCGCGCCGCCCTTCATCCCGAAGCGGTGGTTGACTGGGCGCGCGGCGATACCCGTCAGTCCCTGCTGCTCCTGCAGGAAAGCACCAGGCAGACTCTTGCGGCAGTGGATTCGCACAACAACGAAGCCGATGCCGTGGATGATGCCTATGCAGCGGTCGCCGCCGGACTACTCTCGCAGCGGATGGGGGAGACCCGGCTTCCTGGCGAAATTATCCGCAGGCTCGATGCACACCCGGGACTGTTGCAGACGCCGCCATTGGGTGCGCTTTTCAAGACCCTGCGTGCAAATGAGATGATCAAGACGAAAAAATACGATCAGGCCATTACCTTGCTCGAGTCACTGATCGATGGCGGCGAGCCAGTACAAACCCATGTAGCCCTCATGGAAGCTTATGCGGGTGCGGGAAACGGCGAGAAGGCATTGACACAAGCGGCATGGCTCGGCAGCCATCGCGGACGTGCGTACATTGAGAGTGGCTGCGGCTGGTGCCAGCAATCACTCAACGTATTCGATACCACCCTCAGCCATTTGCGAGCAGCCGAACTGCTCGCAGCCCAAGATCGTACCGCAGACGCCAAGCGCGAACTGCAGATTCTGGATTCCAGTTGGCCAGCGGCGTCTCTACCCGATCATTTGCGCGTGCGGCGCGAGGCGGTGTTGGGCGCATTCAATTGAATCGGGGTCATGCCCAGTCCAGCAGTGAGAAGGGCACTTAAGGATTCGCGCGCGTTGACGATGGCCGCCTTCGGCGCAATGCTTTGTACGCCCATGCACCCGCAGATCCGTTCCAATTCGACCGCCGCGCCCGCATCGCCTTTCGGCAGCTTGTAACCCGCCTGTATCAACGCAGCCTTCGGGTCCTTCTTGAACAACCGGCGAAACTCGTTGTCCGTGCTCAGCTTGTCCAGCAGCTTGCCCGCGACCTTGGGATCCAGCGGCGCGGCCTTCCCCGACGCGCCCGTCTTCTTCGTTGCCATGTTGTTCCCCTAGCCAAGGCCCGTTGCAGGCCGGTCGGCATGCAATCTAGCCTTGTCGACGTTGCTAAACAACCGTAGCGTTGCGGCCTGTCGTCGAAAGGGGAAAGCACCATGCGGGTGCGTCGTTGCAAAGTGCTGTACCTGGAACCGCGCGAAGAGGTCGACTTCGACCTGGAGATCCTGCTCGCCGGCGGCAACGGCATGCGCCGCGAGCGTCGTTGGCTCGCCCTGGCCCCGCACCTGGGCGAAGAAATCGAAGTCGATGCCGCCGAACGCGACTTGCTCGGCAGCTTGAGCCCGGACGAATGGACGGATAGCCGTCAACTATCCGATGACGCTTCCGCCGCACTCAAGCGCCTATTGAAAACCGGCCTGGTCATCGCCACCGGCAAGCGCCACGCCACCTTGCGCGGACGCGACGAAACCCTGCGTGGCGTGCATTGGCATCCGCTGGCCGCGACCCTGCACGCCTTCACCCGCTGGCACGACGCCGACGCCGTGCAGGCCATGCAGGACACCGGCACCGAAACCGCCGGCGAACTGCGCCAGATCCTGGGCGCGCCGCCGGTGGAAGCCCTGGATCGCGGCGACAGCGAACAACGCATCGCCTTGCCACGCACTGCCCGCACCGACTTCGACCAGTTGCTCGCGCGCCGCGCCACCTGTCGCAACTTCGACGCCGAAAAACCGCTGCCTTACGCCTTGTTCGCACAACTGATCGAGCGCGTGTTCTCCGCCCAGTCCCACGTCCGGGTCAGCGACGACACCGTGTTCCTGAAGAAGACCAGTCCCTCCGGCGGCGGCCTGCATCCGATCGAGGCCTACCTGATCGTGCAGAACGTGGAAGGCGTCGCCCCCGGCCTGTACCACTACCACTCCATCGCCCACGCCCTGGAACCCTTGCCCGCACCGGAGCAGCCGCTGCACGCGCTGGCCATGGCGGCGGTGGCCGAACAGCACTGGTTCGCCAACGCCCATGTCATGGTCCTGCTGGCCCCGCGCTATGACCGCTCGTTCTGGAAATACCGCAACCACGCCAAGGCCCACCGCGCCATCACCCTGGAAGCCGGACACCTCTCGCAGACGCTATATCTGTCCGCGACCGAAGCCGGCCTTGCCGCCTACATCACCTGCGCGATCAACGAAGTGCCACTGGAACAGGCCTTCGCCCTGGATCCGATCAGCAGCGGCGCGCTGGCGATCTGCGGCTTCGGCTGGCGCGGCGAGGGAATGGTGACCATGGAACTGGATCCGGCCGGTGAGATCTGGCATGCGGAAACACCCGCCTTGTAGGTCCGAGCTTGCTCGGATGCCTTTGATTCTCCACCCAGAGCATCCGAGCAAGCTCGGACCTACAAAGCGATGGCTTCCGGCAGATCACACCAGATCGGTCGAAACCGAAACCCATCGGCACCACCAGAACGGATAATCCTCGATCCTTGTCACCAGGCCCTTCCGCAACGGGTTTGCGACCAGATAACGCGCCTGCGTGAGCAGGTCTTCCTCACTTCTCAGGCAATGCTCGTAATAACCGCCCTGCCAGAGCGGCCCCGACGAACCCATGCCCAGGTTGATCGCCCGTGCCGAGCGCGACTTGAAGCGCTGCAGGCAGCGCCCCAGCGATCCCTGCTGCAACTGCAAGAGCCAGTGCAGGTGATCGGGCATCGCCACCCAGGCAAGCGTGTCGGCGATGCCTTCCTGGTTAATGCGTTGCAGCTCATCGCGGAGGATGCTTGTGTTGTTCCCCTGTACAAGCAGCGGCTTCCGGTCACGCACCACTGCGGTAATGGAGTAATAGCCGCCGACTTGGGAAGTGCGTCCACGCAATAGATGAAAATTTGCCATGGGGCAGATTCTGCGTACGACGCAAATACCCGGGTATCAGTGACTGGCGCAACCGACGGTAAGCAAAATCCGATTCTTGGTCTTGTCCGGAAGCTCAGTTTTGTAGGTCCGAGCTTGCTCGGATGCCTTTGATTCTTCACCCAGAGCATCCGAGCAAGCTCGGACCTACAA
>JBOHXX010000161.1:0-7497 GCA_050737675.1 Pseudoxanthomonas sp. | reverse complement strand
GGCGAACAGGCCTTCGCAATCCTCGTGCAGCCAGTCGGAAGTGATCGCCACGCCGTCGTTGTGGTGGCCTTCCAACCATGCGCGGGTCAGCAGGCGCGACAGGGACAGGTAGCCGGTGTGGTCGCGGCAGAGCAGGGTCAGCTGCGATGGCGTTTCCTTGCCGTCGATGATGACCAGGTCGGCGCCGGCTATCGGCTTGATCCCGACCGACTCGGCGGCCTTGTAGAACTTGACCAGGGCGAACAGGTTGTTGCGGTCGGTGACCGCCAGCGCCGGCAGCCTCATCTCCACCGCGCGGCTCAGCAGGTTGGGCCGCTTGGCCTTGTCCGGGCGTGCTTCGTCCGGTTTTTCGGGCACGCGAATGGTCGAATCCGCGAGCGAGAATTCGGTATGCAGGTGGAGGTGGATGAAGCGCGAGGACATGCGAGGGTCAGGGTAGCCCGCAGGGTAGGGTGGAACAAGGCTTGACATGCACGTTCAGGGCATCGCGCCCTGGAGGCTGGTGCTGCTGTGGGAGGGGCGTCAGCCCCGATGGGTGTGCTTGGGAAAGCATCGGGTTCTACACCCTCTCACGGAACCAAAAAAAGGCCGCCCATCGGGCGGCCTGGAGGGAGCTTGAAGGAACAGGTCAATGCACGCGCAGGTACGAATCGGCCTGTTCGGGCACATAGCTTTCTTCGTGGACATGGCGCAGGTGCGCGGCCAGGGCGGCTTCGGCTTCATGCGCCACTTCCCAATCGCTACGGTCGAAGTGGAAGTCGGCGTCATTGAAGTGCTGCAACTGCGCTTCCACGTGGCGCAGGCGGCGGAAATCCAGATAGCGCTCGATTTCGTTGGCCAGCAGTGTCCATTCGGTTTCGGCCGGGCATCCAAAGTCGTGGCTGTCCGGTGGCACGGTTGGTTGCAGGCATTGCTGCAGGACTTCAAGCCGCGCACGCGTCGGCGGATCGTATTTCCATTCGTGGTCGGACAGCAGCGAGGCAAGTAACTGCCGGCGTTCATCGCTGGCGGACGCTGCGGTCATCGCGGATGCGGTGGCGGATTGCTCGGGGGAAGGCAAGTCGGGGGGAAAGCGGTACATGGGACACCTCACGGAATATCAATCAAGAAAACGTGATCCCTCACTCTGGGCGCGGTGCCATCGTGCGACCGCACGATGGCACCGCGCATCTGCTGGTAGTCGCTGTGACCAACGGCCGACAGGATAGGTTCCTGCAGGCCTGGAGGCTGTAGGGGCGAAACGATCCCGATGCGCGTTCAACGGCGGGACAGCTGCGCGGCGGGTACGGTCATTCGCTTGCCGTCGACGCGAACCGCCGCCACCCCGGCGGCACACGCACGTGCGACTTCCGCATACAGCGCCGCGCGCCGGGCATAGGTCTGGCTGAAATTGTCGGTGCCGAGCAGCCAGCTGGCCTGTCGCTGGGTGACGTAACGCTTGTCGCAATCGAGGACCAGGCTGCGTTTGGTCGTGGAGTCTCCGGCTTCGGCTGCGTGCAGTCGTGGCGAAAGGAAAAGCACGGCTGCAAGCAGGGCCGGCAGCAGCATCGGGAACGGGATCGGGAATGCGATCGGGAATGCGATCTGGGATGTGATCTTGCTCAGGTTGTAGGCGTTACGGGTCATGGCGTTCTCCAATATCGACAGGGTGATTCGCACGGGAATGGCGCGCCGGATCAGTGGATGCGGAACATCGCGCACGGCGTGGGCAGGTAGCTGTTTTCGCGCACGCCGCATCGTTGGGTCTTCAGGGCGACTTCGACCCGGCGCTCTTCCAGCCAGTCGTTGCGATCGAAGCGGAAGTCGTTCTCGGCACAGCCGCGAAGGTCGGCTTCGATCCGGCGCAGACGGCGGAAGTCGACGTAGCCCTCGACTTCATCGGCCAGGCGCGGCCAGGCGGTTTCGACCACGATGGCTTCATCGAGGTGTCCGATCTGCGGCAACCAGCCGGGGATCAGGCCTTCCGGCTCCTGCAGGTAATCGGCCACCAGGCGGGCGGGTATGGCGCTGTCGTTGGTGCTGGCGGCCATCCAGGCCGTATCGGCGACCATCTCGGCGACCGTTTTCGCGATCCGGATGCGTTGGACGATGCAGGGAGGATCTGCCTGGCCGTTGCCCTGGTTGAGTTCACGGGCTGCGGTGACCACCTGGTCGGCGACCAGCGGAGCCTGGGAACGACCCAGGCGGCCCAGCAGCCGGTTGAACCGATCCAGGTCGAGGCTGTTGAGGCGGAACTGGCCGATGCTCTTGCGACGACCCGGCATCGGGGAGGAAGGCGTCAGGTACAGGATGGAGGGCAAGGGATATTGAATGGTCTGCATCGCGTTCATGGTTCTGTCTCCACTGGGATCTAGGGGTTGCGCCGTAGTTGTGGCGCGTCGCCAGAGTCCGCCGATCCAGCCGGATGAGTCATGAGGGGAGCGCGATCCTTCTGTCAGCTTTGGCTGAACTTGTGAGGCGATCGTGAGGAAGTGGCGATGAAACCAGGCGGGGCCGCCGGATCCGCGTCCAGCGGGGGCGAGCACTATCGCTTCGACCGGATCGTGGTAGATGTCCCCGCGCACACCCTGAGCCGGGATGGGCAGCCGCATGCGCTGGAACCCAAGGCCTTCGCCGTGCTGATCACGTTGCTGCGGCGCCCGGGCGAGCTGCTGGGCCGCGACGAGCTGCTGGACGAGGTCTGGGGCCACCGCCACGTCACCCCGGGCGTGCTGACCCGGGCCATAGCGCAACTGCGCAGCGCACTGGAAGACGACGTCCAGCAGCCGCGCTACATCCAGACCCAGCATGCGCTGGGGTACCGGTTCATCGGGGAACTGGAGCCGGAAGAGGCAGTCCCGGCGATAGCGCCGGCCAATGCCGATGAGCCGATGCAGGTGACGATCACGGCAGGGTCGGCCCCGTCAGCGGATGCGGTGGCCGGGATTGATGGGATAGCATCCGCGGTCGCGATTTCCAGTGGCGTGCCCGCGCCCGCATTGCCCTACGCCGGGAGCGAGCGTCGCGGGGCGCATCGCTTGTGGCACTGGCAGTGGCTGTTCTTCGGCATGCTGATGCTGGGGTTGGTCGCCTGGGCCTGGGTCGAGCGCCGCCCGGCGTCTGGACGCGCACTGGAACCCTCCATCGCCGTGCTGCCGTTCACCAATCTCAGCAACGATCGCGGCAACGACTATTTCGCCGAAGGACTGGCGGTGGAAATGCATGATGCGCTGGCGGGAGTGCCGGGGTTGAAGGTGGCCGCGCAGGTTTCGCCCTCAATGGTGCTGGAGCAGGGCGGCGACGTGAAGGCGCTGGGTACGCTGCTCGGCGTGGCCACCCTGCTCGATGCCAACGTGCGCCGCGACGGCCAGCGGGTACGGATCAATGCCCGGCTGTCCGACTGCGCGACCGGGTACACGCTGTGGAGCCACAGTTACGATCGCCAGCTTGCCGATGTGTTCGATACCCAGGTCCAGATCGCTGACGAGGCCGTCCGTTCCCTGGTGGACGTGCTTCCGCAACAACGTGAAGCCATCGCAAGAAGGCTGACGCCGACCAGGAATGCCGCCGCATTCGACGCGTATTTGCGCGGCCTGAAGCAATTGCTGGAAAAGGGCCCGGGTGACGGCACGCGGGACGCGATCGGCTTCTTCAACGAAGCGTTGTCGGTCGACAGGAAATTCTCACGCGCGCAGGCGGGGATCTGCCGGGCCGAAGTCGCAAGCTTCATTGACCGCCAGGATGCCGACGCCTTTGCCCGTGCCCAGGCAGCCTGCGAACGGGCACGCGAAATGGACCCCAGCCTGGCTGAAGTGAACCTGGCGCAGGCCGAGCTGCACCATGCGGATGGCGAGTACGGCAAGGCGGTTGAATACTTCGCCAGGGCCGAGTCCGATCCGGCAAGCCGTCCCGCGGCCTATGTAGGCATCGCCATCATGCAAGCCGAGCAGGGACGGGAGGCGCAGGCGCTGGACTATTTCAACCGTGCGCTGGCACTGCGCCCAGGAGACGCCCGCATCCATGCCAATATCGGATACCAGCATTTCCTCGCAGGAAAGCTGCCCGAGGCCATCACTTCCTATCGCAAGGCGGTCGAGCTCAACCCCGGCAACGTCGACTTGTGGAGCTACCTCGGGGGTGTGTACCTGACTGCAGGCAATGTGCAGGAAGCCGAGCGTGCGCTGTCCAGGTCAATTGCCATCAAACCTAGCTACGCGGCGTTGACCAACCTGGGCGAGATCAAATACATGTCCGGCCACTATGCCGAAGCGGTGGAACTGCAGCGACGCGCCGTGCAACTGGATCCGTCGGATCACCTGACATGGGGCAACCTGGGGCAGGCGCAACTGGCAGACCCGGCCACGGCGAGCCAGGCGCCCGCGTCGTTCCGCGAAGCGGCCAACCGGGCGCAACGCTATGTCGAGATAAAGACCGACGATGCCAGGGCCGTTGCGGCGCTGGGCTGGTACCGGGCCAGCCTGGGCCAGCCCGAATTGGCACGGGAGCTGGTCGTTCGTTCCGAGGCCTTGGGCGGCGAGCCCGGCGAGGTAGCGTTATACAACGCGCAAACCTTCGTGAAGCTCGGCGAATTCGACCAGGCGCGCAAGCGCATCGCTGCCGCCCGTGCCGCCGGTATCGTCGAGAGCCGGATTGCCGGCAATGCAGCCTTGCGAGGCGTCATTGCGGTTGCTGGCTCGGTCGACCCAGACAAGACCCAGGAAACAACCCCGAGCACCAGCAACGGGTCCACGCGAGGAGAATGAGATGCCTACTGCACACACGAACGTCACCGATACAGGTGGAGCCGAGTCCGCGATCGTTGAAGAAGAGTTCCAGGTCAAGCTGCCGGGTGGAGGATTCATCGGCTTCCGGATCACGATCGCTTCCGTGCCGAAAGTCGGGCCCGGCCCGAGGCCAAACATGGAGGAGATATTCCTGGTCCGGCGGATAGGCGAGGAGCAGGTGCTGACCATCAGTGCCGAGTTGTTCCGTGCGACCGCAGCCCCGAAGGTGGGCTCCGGGGGGCCGCCGACAGGGGGCAACTAGCGGCGGACGGACTGGCGCACTGGCGCGAAACTGCGCCGGTGCTGCGGGCATGGCCCATGTTCGGCGAGCGCCGCGAGATGCACGGGGCTCGGGTAACCCTTGTGCCGGTCGAAACCGTATTGCGGGTGCTCGACGTGCAACGCGCACATTGCGCGATCACGCGCGACCTTGGCCAGGATCGAGGCGGCCATGATCGCTGGTTCGATCGCATCGCCGCCGATGATCGCTTCCGCCGGGCAGGGCAGGTCGCGCGGCAGGCGGTTGCCGTCGATGCGTGCGAGCTGCGCCGCGGGCGACAGCGCGTGTAACGCACGGCGCATGCCGGTCAGCGTGGCTTGCAGGATGTTCAACTCGTCGATTTCGGCGGCCTCGACGAACTCGATGTGCCAGGCCAGCGCGCGTTCGATGATCAGCGGATACAGCATCTCGCGTTTTTTCTCGCTGAGTTTCTTGGAGTCGTCCAGTCCGACGATGGGCCTCGACGGATCCAGGATCACCGCGGCGACTGAAACCGGTCCGGCCAGCGGCCCGCGTCCGGCCTCATCGACACCGGCTATCAACAGGTGGGCGGCGACGTTCATCGCACCAGTCTGGCGATGGCATCGGCCGCGCGCGCCGACGCATCCTGGCGCAGGGCTTCATGCAGTTCGCGGTATTGCGGCTGCAACGCACCGACGATCTCCGGGTGCTGGAACAGGTTGGTCACTGCCGCCGCCAGGTTCGATGGCGTGCATTCGTCCTGCATCAGTTCCGGTGCCAGGTCGGCACCGGCGAGTACGTTGGGCAGCGCATAACGCTCCACCTTCAACATGCCGAAGGCCTTGACGATGCGATAGGTCCACGGCGCGACCTTGTAACCCACCACCATCGGCCGCTTGGCCAGCATCGCCTCCAGCGTGGCCGTGCCCGAAGCCAGCAGCACCACGTCCGCGGCGACCATCGCTTCGCGTGCCTGCCCGTCGATCAGCTTCGGCGGCGGCGACAGGTCGGAAAGTTGGGCGACGAGCGGTTCCAGCGCGCGGCGGCAATCTGCGCTCGCGGCGGGAACCACGATCTGCAGGTAGGGAACCGTCGCGGCCACGCTGCGCGCGGCTTCGAGGAAGGTCTGCGCGAGGCGTTCGATTTCCCCCAGCCGGCTACCCGGCAGCACTGCCAGCACCGGGGTGTAGGCATGCAGTGCCAAGGCTTCGCGCGCCGCGGCCTGGTCGGGTTCCATCGGCATCTCGTCTGCCATCGGGTGGCCGACGAAACGTGCATCGATGCCATGCCGCGCATAGATCGGCGGCTCCATCGGGAACAGGCACAGGACCATGTCGGCGCTGGCGCCGATCTTCTGCGCGCGCTTCTCGCGCCAGGCCCACACCGAAGGGCTGACGTAATGCACGGTGCGCACGTCGCGCTGCTTCAACCAGCGCTCCACGCCCAGGTTGAAATCCGGCGCATCGATGCCGATGAATACATCCGGTTTCCACGCCAGCACGCGTTCGCGCAGTTCACGGCGCAGCTTCAGCAGGCGCGGAAGATGGCGGAGCACTTCGGACAGGCCCATTACCGCAAGCTCGCCAGCGTCGTGCCACGAGTCGAAACCCGCGACGCGCATCGCATCGCCGCCGATGCCCGCGAACTCGGCGTCGGGGAAGCGCTTGCGCAATTCGTTTATGAGGCCAGCACCGAGCGCATCGCCCGATGACTCGCCGGCGACCAGGGCGATGCGCTTGCGCTGCGTGGTTGCGGAACGCAAGGCCGTGGGAGAGGCGACCAGATCGGACAAGGTCGGGGATTGGACGCCGTCCAGCTTCTCCCTGCTCATGGCAGCAGGCTCATCGCAGCAGGTGCCGTTCGCCGCTTTCGATGAAGTCGAGCAGGGCGCGCACGTCATCGCTTTCGCGGGCCTGCTCGGCGAGTTGTTGCCTGGCTTCGGCCAGCGGCAACCCGGCGACGTACAAAGTGCGGTACGCGCGTTTGATCGCACTGATGCGTTCGGCATCGAAGCCGCGCCGCTTCAGGCCTTCGCTGTTGATGCCGCGTGGCCGGCCCTGGGACTCGGCGGCAACCATGGTGTAGGGCGGAACGTCGCCGCTGACCAGCACGCCCATGCCGAGGAACGCATGCGCGCCGATGCGGCAGAACTGGTGCACGCCGGCGAAGCCGCTCATGATCACCCAGTCGCCGACTTCCACGTGCCCGGCCAGGGTGGAGTTGTTGGAGAACACGCATTTGTCGCCGACCACGCAGTCGTGCGCGATATGGGTGTATGCCAGTAGCCAGTTGTCATTGCCGATCCGGGTGATCCCGCTGCCGGTGGCGGTACCACGACTGATAGTCACGAATTCGCGGATCAGGTTGCGGTCGCCGATCACCAACTCGGTGCGCTCGCCGGCGAATTTCTTGTCCTGCGGATCGCCGCCGATCGCGGCGTGTCCGATGATCTGGTTGTCGCGGCCGATGCGGGTGGGGCCGATGATGCTGCAG
>JBOHXX010000160.1:0-7534 GCA_050737675.1 Pseudoxanthomonas sp. | reverse complement strand
CCATCACCCTGGGCGACGGTGATGCCGAGCGCTATCGCCAGTTCTGTGTCGGCCGCGCGCGCGGCATGGGTGATTTCGATGCCTCCACCTTGCCAGCGGCGACCGCGATCGGCCGTTGCGACGACGAACGGGTGATCCAGGTCTACTGGCTTTCCGCACGCGAGGCCGGCATCCCGGTGGAAAACCCGCGCCAGGTCAGCGCCTACCACTATCCCCGCCAGTACGGCCGCCAGCCGCCCAGTTTCGCCCGGGCCATGCTGCCGCCGCCCGGTGGCAGCATGCCGCTGCTGCTGTCGGGCACCGCCAGCGTGGTCGGCCATGCCTCGCAGCATGCCGGCGAATTACAGGCGCAGATCGAGGAAACCTTCGCCAATTTCGATGCCCTGCTGGGCGCGGCGCGCCAGCGCGCGCCTTCCCTGCCAGCGCAGTTCGGCCCGGGCACGCGGCTGAAGGTCTATGTGCGCGATGAAAGCGACTTGCCGGCCGTGGCCGAGGCCCTGGACCAGCGCTTCGGCGACCGCGTCCCGCGCATCGTCCTGCATGCGGCGATCTGCCGTCGCGAACTGAGCATGGAAATCGACGGCGTCCACGGCTGAGGGAGACCGAGGCTGTTGTAGGAGCGGGCCCTGCCCGCGATGCTCTTATGCGATCTGATCGAAAGGCCTCGCGGGCAAGGCCCGCTCCTACATGCGCAGCAACTTCAACAATTCCGCACGCGGCAGCTTGCCGGTTTCGCTGCGTGGCAACGCCGGCACGCGCTTGAGCGGGCGCGGCAGGAACACCGGATCGATGCTTTCGCGCAGCAGCGCCAGGATCGCGGCCTCATCCAGTGTCGGCGACACGACCAGCGCGGCGACCCGCGCCACGCCGCGTGCATCGCCTTCGTCGAGTTGCAACATCACTCCGTCGACCACGCCGGGAATCGCAAGCAGGCGCCGGGTCAGGTCGCCGAGCGATGCGCGCTTGCCGGCGATTTCCAGCAGGTCGGCCTGGCGCCCACGCAAATGGAAACGGCCGTCGCCTTCCAGTTCCACCAGGTCCGCCAGTGCCACCGGCAACGGCAGGTGCGCCGCGCTGACCAAGGTGCCGTCGGGCCTTGGATGCACCTCGACCCCGGGCAGCGGCGTCCACGCGGCTTCCCGGGCAGTGCGGCGGCGTGCGATCACGCAGGTCTCGGTCGATCCGAATACTTCCCGTACTTCGCAACCGAAACTCGCCTCGGCCGCGGCGGCAAGCTCCTGCGACAGCGGCGCCGTTGCCGAAACGATGCCGCACAACGGCGGCAGGCGCACGCCCGATTCGACCAGCGCGCGCAGGTGCACCGGCGTGGTCGCCAGCAGCCGCGGTTCCGGGGTTTCGCCCAGCACCCGGGCCACGTCCTGCGGGAAGAACGGCCGGCCCACATGCAGGCCGGCGGGACCGAGCAGCGGCAGCAGCACCGACAGTTCCATGCCGTACATGTGCTGCGGCGGCACCGTCGCAACGATGTTCACCAGCGCATGCCCCTGCCACAGGCTTTCCAGCGCGGCGAGGTTCTGCCCGGTGCTGGCCCGGAACGCGGCCCAGGTCTTCGAATTGGGCTTGGGATGGCCGGTGCTGCCCGACGTGAAGCCGATCGCGATGATCGCGCTTTCGTCGACAGTCGGTACCTCGCCGTCGAGCAGAGGCAGCGGTTCGGGCAGCAGCCAATGCCCGGGGGGCACCGCCTCGAGCAGGCCATCGCCCAGGCTGTAGCTGTCGGCGTATTGCGCCAGCACGTCGGTGACCACCGCCGGCGCGCGCGAAGGCGGCAGCAGGGTGACCTGGCCGCGCAGCGCAACCGCGCAGAACGCCACCAGGAAGCGATAGCGATCCTCGCAAAGATTGACCGCATGCTGGCTCGCCGGCAGCACCGCGGCGACGCCGCGCACATGGGCCAGGAAGGTCTCCAGGTTGGTGCTTCCGCTCCCATCGAGGGCGACGATGCGGTCGCCGCTGCCCACGGCCAGCGGCTGCGGCCGGGACGATCCGGTCGAAGGTTGGACGACTGCCGACACGATCCCGTTACCGTCCGCGCGCCGGGTACTGCGTGGAGTTTCGTGCAGTCACATCATGTTCCCAAGGATGATCAAGAAAAGCGTGCCGAGGATGGTGGTGGTGGCGAATATAACCCCGAGCACCGCGAAAACCTTCCTGCGGTCGCGTTGCATGAGTCCGGCGATGCCCAGGCCGGCGGCAACCACGTCCAGGCCGAGGAACAGGATGATGAACAGGCCGACGACCATCGCACTGGTCGATTCGTCCTGCAGGCCGCCTGGCGTGGAAACCTGCATCATTCCCGCGACGACGAGCACCACGAAGATGGCGATGCCCATGGCCAGGCTGGTCACGAACGCGGCGACGCCCAGGCCCGAGTGTTTCTGTTCCATGCCAATCCCCTTGGTGAACGGCCTGCTTGCATGATTGCGGCGCTGGAGCGCCGCGCGGGACTCCCCAGTCCCGAGGTTTTGCGCCATCGCGCATGCCGGTGGCAACGCGATGCGAGTGATTGTGTCGGAATCGGCGGACTGAAGGAACATGTTTCCCGCTCCGGCCGCCATGACTACTGGCGGCATCGGAGGCCACACCGGGCTGGTACCCTTGCCTTTTAGCGTATCCAACGGGAAAAACATGCGTCCCCGACTGCCTGCCTGCTTGCCTGTGTTGCTGCTTGCACTGCCTTTTTCGTTCATCGCCCCCGCGTCCGCCCAGGACGCTGCGCCACTGACCATCGAACAGGTGATGGCCGACCCGGACTGGATCGGCCCGCCGGTGGAAAACGCATGGTGGGCCTGGGATGGGCGGCAGGTGCAATACCAGCTCAAGCGCGAGGGCAGCCCGATCCGCGACACCTACCGGCAAGCGCTGGACGGCAGCGCCGCGCAACGCGTGGCCGATGGCGAACGCGACCACCTGGATGCCGCCTCACCCGCCTACGACGCGCAACGCCAGCGCATGGCCTTCGTGCGCAACGACGATGTCTTCGTCCGCGACCTGCGCAGCGGTGCGTTGCAGCAGCTGACCCGCAGCAACGACGAGGAATCGCAGCCGCGGTTTTCCAGCGATGGGGGCGTGATCTGGCGCGTGGGCAACCAGTGGTATCGCTGGACCCCGGCCGGCGGCGTGGCCCAGGCCGCGCTGGTCAAGGCCGAAAAGGATCCCGCGGCCAAGCCCAAGCCGGATGCCTTGCGCGAACAGCAGCTGCGCACCCTGGAGACCCTCGCCCGCGACAAGGCCCAGCGCGAAGCGCTGCAGCAGCAGGACGAAGCCTGGCGCAAGGCCGACCCAAGCCGCGCGCCGGCGCCGGTGTACCTGGGCGATGAAGTCGAGATCGTCGACAGCGCCCTGTCCCCCGACGCGCGCTGGTTGCTGGTGGCCACGCAGAAGAAGGGCGCCGATGCGGGCCAGGCCGGCAAGCTGCCGCGCTACGTGACCGAATCGGGCTACGAGGAATTCCAGGAAGTCCGCACCCGGGTCGGCCGCAACGCGCCGCTGGCGCAGACGCTGTGGCTGGTGGATCTGACCACGGCCAGCGCGCGCGAACTGAAGTTCGATGCCCTGCCCGGCATCCACGACGATCCGCTCGCCGCACTACGCAAGGCTGCCGGCAAGGAGCCGCTCAAGGGCAATCGCGAGGTGCAGGTGGCAACCAGCGGCGACAACGGCGACGCCTCGCTGCTGCGCTGGAGCGACGACGGCCGCAACGCCGCGGTGATGGTGCGCGCGATCGACAACAAGGACCGCTGGATCGCCAGCGTGGACCTGGCCGCGGGCAAGCTGCAGCCGCGCCATCGCCTGACCGATCCGGCCTGGATCAACTGGGGCTTCAACGATTTCGGCTGGCTGCCGGACAACAGGACGCTGTGGTTCCTGTCCGAACAATCGGGTTATTCGCACCTGTACACGCAGCGCGATTCCGGCAAGTCCGTGCAACTCACCTCCGGCAACTGGGAAGTGTCCCTGCCGCAACCGGCGCCGGGTGGCGACGGATTCTTCTTCCTCTGCAACCGCAACGCTCCCGGCCGTTACGAAGTCTGTCGCTCCGATGGCGGCAAGGTCCGCGAACTCACCGACCTGGGCGGCGTGGAGGATTTCACCCTGTCGCCGGACGGTCGCCAACTCCTGCTGCACCGTTCCGGCAGCTACCAGCCTTCGCAGCTGAGCGTGGTCGGCGTCGAAGGTGGCGCGGCGACTGCGCTGACCGATACGCGCACGCCGGGCTTCAGGTCTCGCCAGTGGATCGAACCGCAGATGGTGCAGGTGCCTTCGCAACACGGCGCCGGCAAGGTCTGGGCCAAGTATTACGGCCCGCAGGTGATGGAACCAGGCAAGCAATACCCGATCGTGATGTTCGTGCATGGCGCCGGCTACCTGCAGAACGTGCATGCGCGCTATCCCGCGTACTTCCGCGAGCAGATGTTCCACAACCTGCTGGTCCAGCGCGGCTACATCGTGCTGGACATGGACTACCGCGGCAGCGAAGGCTATGGCCGCGACTGGCGCACCGCGATCTATCGCAACATGGGCCATCCGGAACTGGAGGACTACCTCGACGGCCTCGACTGGCTGGTCGCCAACAAGCAGGGCAACCGCGACCGCGCCGGCATCTACGGCGGTTCCTACGGCGGCTTCATGACCTTCATGGTCCTGTTCCGCGAACCCGGCAAGTTCAAGGCCGGCGCCGCGCTGCGCCCGGTGGTGGACTGGACCCAGTACAACCACGAATACACCAGCAACATCCTCAACACGCCTGAACTCGACCCCGATGCGTACAAGGCGTCCTCGCCGATCGAATATGCCGCCGGCCTGCAGGACCACCTGCTGATCGCGCACGGCATGATCGACGACAATGTGTTCTTCCGCGATTCGGTGGTGCTGACCCAGAAGCTGATCGAATTGCACAAGGACAACTGGGAGATCGCGCCCTACCCGCTGGAACGGCATGGTTTCACCCGCGCCGACTCGTGGCTGGACGAATACAAGCGGGTGCTGAAGCTGTTCGAGGAAAACCTGAAGTAGGCGATGGCCGTGAAGGCAGCCCAGCGCTCCGAGTTCGTCACGGTCATGGCCTGGATTTCGCTGGCCCTGGGACTGATGGGCGTGGCTTCGGGAATCGTGCAGGGCGTGATGTTGCTGGCCATGCCGGCCGACCGCATGCTGCAGGGCCTGCTGGGCACGATCGCGCCGGAAACGCAGTTGCCTTCGGCAATCCTGTGGATATTCGGCAACCTCGGCCTGCTGAATTTCCTCTCGCTGCTGTCGTCGGCATTGTTCGCCGTGGTTTCCTACGGTTTGTTGAAGCGTTTCGAGTGGGGACGCGTGGGCTTCGTGTTGTTCCTGGTCGGGAGCGCGCTGGCCGGCCTGTTCGGCGCCGCCGCCTTCGTCCATTTCCTGGCCCTGGCGAACGGCATGACCGCCGCCGAGATCGCCGACATCGATCCTGCCTTCCAAAGCATCCAATCAGCCATGAAAGTGGCGATGCTCGTCGCCGCGTTACTGGTCGCCGTCCTGCACGGAGCCATCATCTGGAAACTGTACCGACCCGAGATCCGTGCCGAGTTCACCCACTGATTCGGCTGGCTTGTAGGAGCGGCGTCCCCGCCGCGGGCTCTTGATCCTGGCTGTTGATCACAGGCAGCACAAAAGCAACGGCCATAACTCGCGGCGAGGACGCCGCTCCCGCACTTCTACACACCGCTAGAATGTGCGCATGAAAGAATTCGACCGCGTCCGCGACTACCTCACCGGCCTGCAGGATCGCCTCTGCGCCGCCATTGAAACCGCCGATGGTGGCGCACGTTTCATCGAAGACAAGTGGACGCGCGCCGAGGGTGGTGGCGGGCGCACGCGCATATTGCGGGACGGCGCGGTATTCGAGCAGGCAGGCATCGGTTTTTCCGATGTGTCGGGGACCAGGCTGCCACCTTCCGCGTCCGCGCACCGGCCGGAACTGGCTGGTGCTTCATGGCGCGCAGTCGGCGTGTCGCTGGTGTTCCATCCGCGCAACCCCTACCTGCCCACCACCCACGCCAATGTGCGCCACTTCCGCGCCGAGCGCGACGGACAGACCGTGGCCTGGTGGTTCGGCGGCGGCTTCGACCTGACGCCCTTCTACCCGTTCGATGAGGACGTGCTGCACTGGCACCGCATCGCGCGCGACTTGTGCGAGCCGTTCGGCGGCGAGGGGCGCTACGACGCGCACAAGCGCTGGTGCGACGACTACTTCTTCCTCAAGCATCGCGACGAGACCCGCGGCGTGGGCGGCTTGTTCTTCGACGACCTGGGCCAGGACTTCGAGCGCGACTTCGCTTACCAGCGCGCAGTCGGCGATGGTTTCCTCGACGCCTACCTGCCGATCGTCGCGCGGCGCAAGGACACGCCTCATGGCGAACGCGAGCGCGAGTTCCAGCTGTACCGGCGCGGGCGCTACGTGGAGTTCAACCTGGTCTACGACCGCGGCACCCTGTTCGGCCTGCAAAGCGGCGGCCGCGCCGAATCGATCCTGATGAGCCTGCCACCACGCGTGCGCTGGGAATACGGTTACACCCCGGAGCAAGGCAGCCCCGAATCGCGGCTGGCCGATTACCTGAAACCACGCGACTGGCTGCAAGAGCTTTCTACCCTGTAGGAGCGCCCCGCAGGAAGTCCCCTTGGGGGACAGGGCGTCGTTACGACCGATCGCGCGTGACCAGGGTGATATGGCCGTTGGTCTCCAGCACCGCCATGCGGATGTCCTCGAGGTCCTCGACCCCGGATTCGCGCATGGCCTTGTCGAAATCCGCGCGGCTGATCAGCTCGCGCCGCAGCACGTCCTTGTAGACCTGGCCATCGCGCGCCAGCAGCACCGGCACGCCTTCCACCAGCGCCTCCATCTTCGCGCTGCGTGCCGAGACCAGCCCGACGAGCCAGTTCAATGCCAACAGGGTCACCGCCAGCAGCAGGCCGCCGCCGACCGAAGTGTCCTGCCCCAGCAACGCGTTCTGCACCGCATTGCCCAGCAGCACCACCAGCAGCATGTCGAAGGGCGTGAACTGGCCCATGGTCCGCTTGCCTGACGCGCGGATTAGCGCCAGCAGGATGAAGTACACGATGCATGCGCGCAGCACGAACGCCCACCACGGCATTGCCAGGTCGAACATCTCGTCGAATACATGGGCCATGGTCGGATTCCAGGAGAGCGGTGCGCGCACCTTAGCGCAGTGTGTTTCCGGCGCCGCGGATAAAATGATTCCGCAAATAAAAAAGCCCCACCGACCAGGGGGGGGTCAGCGGGGCCAGGGAACTCGGCCTGGGGAGGGGCCTTCGTTCCAGAGATCACTCCAGGGGATGGGAGAGATCCAGCGACAGACCTTGCATCTGTCACGGGCTATATGACCAGAGTGGGCATGGATAGTTCGTGAAGATTCCGGTTAAAAAACCGTAAGGTTTAGGGCGGATTCATTTTATTGAACTCACCGGTATTGAATTTATATCGCACTCCAGCGGACAGGAACACGCCGTAACTGTCCGCACGCCA
>JBOHXX010000159.1:0-7536 GCA_050737675.1 Pseudoxanthomonas sp. | reverse complement strand
GCGTTGGCATTATGGTCATCGCCCTCGCGACAAATCCTCGATTTCCCGATGAAGCACCTGGTCGGCTTCATGTCCAACCACCACATGCTGCAATTGAGTGGACGTCCGCCGTGGCGGGTCGTGCGCGGTGGGTCGCAGTCCTATGTACGTGCACTCCGTACGCAGTGGAAAGTGGACGAACGCATCGCAACCCCGGTGACTTCGGTCAGGCGCAGCGAGACAGGCATCCAGGTGTCGACCGCGAAAGGCGAAGAGCCGTTCGACGAGATCGTGCTGGCCTGCCATTGCGATGATGCGCTGGGACTTCTTCCCGATGCCAGTCATGCAGAACAGGACATCCTGGGCGCCATCGGCTATCGCGAGAACGAGGCCATCCTGCACACCGACATCCGGGTGCTGCCGAAGAACAGGCGTGCATGGGCTGCCTGGAATGCCTTCGTCCCCGCGAAAGAAGGATCCGCGTGCAGCGTCAGCTACTGGATGAACTCGCTGCAATCGCTGGACGCGCCGGAGCAGTTCATCGTTTCCCTTAATCGCCGTGCCGACATAGACCCCGCACGGATCCTGCGGCGCATGCATTACCGGCACCCGCAGCAGGACCATGCATCGGTAGCCGCGCAGGGGCGAAAGCCTGAAATCCAGGGCGTGCGGAATACGTGGTTCGCGGGGGCCGGCTGGGGTTTCGGATTCCATGAGGACGGCTTGCGCAGCGGCGTCGATGTCGCGCGCGCGCTCGGTGTGCAATGGCCATGAACCTGATGCGCGATATCACTGGCATGCAAGGCGTTGGGCGGGAGATCCTGCCGCAGTCGCGCGAGGAGGCTTTCGCCAGCGCCATCTACACCGGTTGGGTCAGGCATCGTCGCCATGCCCCGCATGCGCATGCATTCAAGTACAAGCTGTTCCTGATGTTGCTTGATCTTTCAGAGGTCGACCGGATCTTCGCTGGTCGCTGGCTGTGGTCGGTAGGACGTTCCAACCTGGCGCAGTTCCGCCGCAGCGACTACCTGGGCGATCCGCAGGTACCGCTCGACACGGCGGTGCGTGATTGCGTGCAGCAGCATCTCGGCGAACGGCCAACGGGTCCGATCCGCCTGCTCACCCATTTGCGGTACTTCGGCCAGTGCTTCAATCCGGTGAGCTTCTATTACTGTTACGCCGAAGACGGCTGCACGTTGCAAACCGTGGTCGCGGAGATCACCAACACTCCCTGGAAACAGCGCCACGCCTATGTACTTCCGCTTTCTGAATCGATTAACCACGGCGATGTCCATGCCTGGCACTTCGACAAGCGCTTCCATGTCTCCCCCTTCATGGCCATGGAACACGCCTATGCCTGGCGTTTCAGTGTCCCTGATGAGGGATTGCGCGTGCACATGGAGGTGCTCCCGCCCGGTGCGTCGCCTGGTTCCATGCAACGCGAGTTCGACGCGACCTTGGTCCTCGAACGCAAGCCCATCGATGCCGGAAACCTGGCCGCCGTGCTGTTGCGCTTCCCCTTCATGACCCTGCGGGTGGTCGCCGCCATCCATTGGCAGGCCTTGCGCCTGTGGTTGCGCGGCAATCCCGTCCATGACCATCCACAGAACAGGTCCGCCAAACCATGAATCATCCCGAAGTTGTTGCGATAGAAACCTCCCCGGTATCCGCCAAGCCTTCGACAGTGGAACGTATCCTGCGCCAGCAACTGCTGGCGACGCTGGGACAGCTGCACGATTGCCGACTGGTCATCGAAGAAGGCGGCGAAACCCTGGTGTTGGGAAGCGCCGCAGCCACAGGTCAGGAGACACTACACGTCCGGCTGCGCATACACGATCCGGCCTTCTACCGGATGGCCGCGCTCAACGGCAGTGTCGGTGCCAGTGAGGCTTACATGGAAGGATTGTGGGATTGCGACGACCTGGTCGCGCTGGTCCGCATCCTGGTGCGCAACAGGGATCGCCTGGATGCGATGGATTCCGGTACTGCGCGCATCGGTGGCTGGCTGATGAAGGGCCTGCATGTCCTGACCCGCAATACGCGCAAAGGCAGCCGTCGCAACATCGCCGCGCACTACGACCTGGGCAATCCGTTGTTCCAGCTGTTCCTGGACCGGAACATGATGTATTCGTCGGCCATCTTCGAGCATGAAAGCGAATCACTGGAGGCGGCTTCCACGCGCAAGCTAGATCGCATCTGCCAGAAACTCCGGTTGAATCCGCATCATCGCGTGATGGAGATCGGCACCGGCTGGGGAGGTTTCGCGCTGCATGCGGCGACTAATTACGGGTGCCACGTCACCACGGCCACCATTTCGCGCGAACAATACGAACTGGCGCAACAGCGCGTCCGGGAAGCCGGTCTTGCAGACCGGATCACCCTGTTGCTCCAGGACTATCGCGATCTGTCCGGACACTACGACCGGCTGGTGTCGATCGAGATGATCGAAGCCATTGGCCATCAGTACCTGGACACTTATTTCGCGAAGGTCGGCGACCTGCTCAAGCCAGACGGCGAAGCGCTGGTCCAGGCCATCACCATCGAAGACCATCGCTATGCGCAGGCGCTGAAGTCGGTCGACTTCATCAAGCGCCACATCTTTCCCGGCAGCTTCATCCCTTCGGTTTCGGCGATGACCAGCGCGATCTCTCGAGCCAGCGATCTGCGCCTGTTCAACCTGGAGGATATCGGCCCGAGCTATGCGTTGACCCTGAAGGCTTGGCGCACGCGGTTCAACGCACAACTGAAGCAGGTCGAGGCGCTGGGTTACGACAACCGCTTCGTCCGCATGTGGGATTTCTACCTGGCGTATTGCGAGGGCGGCTTCCGCGAGCGCTCGATCGGCGATGTCCATTTGTGGCTGACCCGGCCTGGGGCCCGACCCCCGCAATACCCTTACCCGCTGGCATCGGTGTGAAAAGCTGGCTGAATTTCATCGCGTCCCAGTTGCTGTGGTTGGCGGCGGTGGCGGGCGCGGCGCATGGGCATTGGTGGCTTGGTCCACTGGCGTTCCTGGCCTTCGCCGTCGTCCAACTGGCGCCACGGTATCGCGCCCGAGGAGATGTGGTGCTGATGCTCATGGCCTTGCCGGTCGGCTTTGCGGTGGATTCGACCATGGCCGCCACTGGCCTGCTTCACTATGCGTCGCCTGTTCCCAATACGCATTACGCGCCGGTATGGATATTGGCGTTGTGGATGGGCTTCGCCCTCACCTTCAATCATTCCCTGGGCTGGTTGATGCTTCGGCCCGCGGCTGCGGCCGTGCTCGGCGCAATCGTCGGTCCCTTTTCATATTGGGTCGCCTCGCGTAGCTGGGGTGCGGTCGACTTCACAGAACCGTTGGGCAAGGTGCTGATAACGTTGGGATTGCTCTGGGGAGCTGCGATGGGCCTGTTCAGTCATGTCGTCACGCGACACGCCAAGGCGCGGCTTCCCCAACAAACGTCTACCGGAGTGTAGTGATGACCGCATGGCCAATTCTGTTTGTGTTGTTGGCCACCGCAGTGGTGATGACCTTGGGTTGGGCTTGGCAGCGCCGGCATCGGAATGCGGGGATCGTCGATGTGCTGTGGGCCGGCGGCATGGCGGCCAGTGCGGTCTATTACGCGCTGGTATTGCCGGGTGCACCCCTGCCCCGCCTGCTGGTCGGGTTGATGGGAGGCTTGTGGGGCGCGCGCCTGTGCTGGCACCTGGCGCGCCGGGTGTTCAGTGAGGAAGAAGATGGTCGTTATCGCAACCTGCGCAAACGTTGGGACGGCAACCAGCGCAATTTCCTGCTGTTCTTCCTGGCCCAGGCGGGCTTCGTCGTGCTGTTTTCGTTTCCATTCTGGATCGCTGCGCACAATCCGGTCGGGCAATGGACGCCATGGAAGTCGATCGCGGTCCTGGTATGGCTGATTGCGGTGGCTGGCGAAAGCATCGCCGACCGCCAGCTCGCCGCGCATCGCGCGGATCCTGCGAACAAGGGCACGGCCTGCCGGCGCGGTCTTTGGCATTACTCGCGCCACCCCAATTATTTCTTCGAATTCGTGCACTGGTTCGCCTACGTGTTCCTGGCCATCGGGCTGGGCGCGGGCTGGGTGGCCGCCAGCCTGGTCGGTCCCGCAGTGATGCTGGCATTCCTCTATCGCGTCACCGGCATTCCCTATACCGAGGCGCAAGCCCTGCGCACCCGCGGCGCGGACTACGCCGAGTACCAGCGCACCACCAGTTCTTTTGTACCGCTTCCCCCGAAGCCTTGATATCCATCCCCTGGAGCCTGCATGTCCACGCCTTCACCGTTCATCGTAGAAACCGAAAAGGAAAGCCTTGCCACCCGTCTTGCCGAATCCGGGCGCCTTCCTGACAACCTGCTTCGGCTCGGCATACGTCGGCAATGCGCGCAGCGCCTGAAGGACGAGCGCAAGGGCGGTGCGGACGAAGTCTTCGCGCGCCAGCAGGCGTGGCTAGAAGGCCTGCGCAACAGCGACATCGCCATCGAGACCCAGGCCGCCAACCGCCAGCACTACGAACTGCCGCCGGAGTTCTTCCAGCTGTGCCTGGGCAGGCAGCTCAAGTACAGCAGTTGCTACTGGGATGAAGCGACCACCAGCCTCAGCATGGCCGAAGACCACATGCTGCGCCTGTATGGCGAGCGTGCCGAACTGGGTAACGGCCAGCGCATCCTGGAGCTGGGTTGCGGCTGGGGTTCGCTGACGCTGTGGATGGCCAAGCAATATCCGGAGTCTAAAATCACCGCGGTCTCGAACTCCAGGATGCAGCGCGAATTCATCGAGGCACGCTGCCGCGAGCGCGCCATCTTCAACGTCGAGGTCATCACCGCCGACGTCAACAACCTGCGCCTGGAAGAGGAAAGCTACGACCGGGTGGTCTCGATCGAAATGTTCGAGCACATGCGCAATTACCAGGAATTGCTGTCGCGCATCGGCGGCTGGCTGGTGCCGGGCGGCAAGCTGTTCGTGCATATCTTCTGCCACCGAGAACTGCTGTACCTGTTCGAGGCCAAGGGTGAAGGCAACTGGATGGGCCGGCATTTCTTCACCGGCGGGCTGATGCCTTCGGCAGACACGCTGCTCGCTTTCCAGGAAAAGATCAGCATCGAACAACGCTGGCTTTTGTCGGGAACGCACTACGAAAAGACCGCCAATGCCTGGCTGCAGAACCAGGACAACAATCGCGAGCAGGTCATGCGCGTGCTGCAAGGGGTCTATGGAATGGCAGATGCGCCGGTCTGGTACCAGCGCTGGCGCATGTTCTGGATGGCTTGCGCGGAGCTGTTTGGCTTCGACAACGGCAACGAGTGGATGGTCGCGCATTACCGATTCAAGCGCTGAGCGCCAGTATCCCCATTCGTTTCGATTGAACGGCGTGGGCCGGATATCCAAGTACCCAGCCTATGCGTCGCTGCCATTGAAATTCTCGAAACATTCAAGGCGCGGCGGAAAACTGGATTCCAGGTGCGACCTCGGCTGAGGAAGTCCGTGCCTGTCGATGCGGACAGGCAGTCGAAGTCAGAAGTTTATGGGGATGCGCACGGTGAAGGTGATATCGGGGGTATCCCGGGTGACTCCAACGCCCAGCGCGAGATTCAATGATGCACGCTCATTGAAGCGGTAGGTTCCGCCAACCAGCAATGTACCCAAGGTGAGCCGGACCGCACCGGCAACGTCGTCACCGTTCTGCTTGGTTTTGCCGATGATGCTCTGGTCGTAGCCGATGCTGATCGCGGCTTTTTCGTTGAGCGCCAGGCCCATGCCTATGTTGAACCCGATGATGTCGCCTGCCGAGATGTCCCCCAGTTGTTCGCGTTGGCCGTCGATCACCGTGCGCGATACGTTCCTGCGCTTGAAATTATGCAGGTAGCTGAGACTGCCGAACAGCACGACCGGATCGGAAGGGAACAACCAGGTGATGCCGGGTTGTATCGCTTCGAACCCGCTTCCGGTGGGCAGCTCCAAGGGAAGGCCCGTACCGGTGGTGTTGCCTATGCACCGGGTAACGCAATCAGTGACGACTTCGAACAGGTCTTTGCCGGTGCGGCTCTTGTAGCGCAGCCAACCCACGTAGAACGACTTGTCGGGCCCGCCATGATTGAGCTGGTAACGCGTCGTCAATTCGACATCGCCCATGCCATTGCCACTGGCGTTGAACACCCTGTCCTGTGCCGACCCGGTGAAGATCTCCCGGCTCACCGTGTCGCCATTGGCATAGACGTATGGCAGCTTGGCCTCGAGCTCCCAACGCTTGCCCAGTCCATAGCGCCCGGTAAGGGTGGCGATGGCGGTGGTCGTCTTGACCTGGCGGACGTCGATCAAGCCGATGAGCAACGCCGGAATGATCGTGTAACCGACCAGGGCGACCCGATCATTGGCGGAGTATCCATACTGTACGCTGGGTTCCAGGACGAGCTTGCCCCTTGGGGTAAGTACGCCCGGCTGGTCGAAGATCTGCGCGACCTCCGGTGGCCGTGTTTCCAGTTCGGGAGCCTGTCCCACGGATTCGCGGGAATCATGTTGGCGGGCGCTAGCTTGTGCGTAGTTTGCAGCTTGCGGGGAATTGGCGGTTTGTTGCTGGGTTCCGGAATCGCGCAAGGCATGCGCTGGCGATTGTTGCAGTACCGGCGGAGGCGCTCCACGGGCACGCGCATCGGACAGGAGTTCAATATTGAGGGAGTGCTGCAAGCTGGCCAGGTTTTTTTCCTGCGCATCCAGCGCCTTGCGCATTTCATCCAGTTGCCGCGTCTGCTCGTTGATCTTGATCTGCAGCACGTCCAGCTCGGTCATGTCCGTTGCACCTGACTGCCGACTTGCATCAGGCGGGGAGACGCCGGGCCATTCGTCATCGGCTATGACGGAAATGGGTTCTTCGGCCTTGGCGTTGGTGGAGGCGGCCATTGCCATGCACATCATCGGTGCCAGGCCGGGCAGCAAGGTAGGTGTTTTCTTCTTCATGTCGTTCCCCTGCGCCATGCTTCAAGGACTGCCGGGAGCGCGGTTCAGCGCGCCTTGCAGGGCATCGAAAGTATTCAACTGCTGCAGCATGTCCAGCGTGTCGACGCCCACGTCGAGCGTGGTTGACGAGCGAATGTCCTGGCCATCGAGCGTGTTCTGTATGACCAGGCCGCCATTGAGCATGTCCGGGTCGAAGCGGTTTCCCTCACCCACCTGTACGACCATCCCCCGGTTGATGTCGACCAATGCCTGCGCCTGCTCGGGAGTCATGCGACTGATGTCGGCAATGTGGAGGTTGGCGCTGGCGACCAGTTCACCGTTGACATACACCGCGCGTTCTATCCCAAAGGACAACATCAGCCCCGAAGGAAGTTCCATGCCGCCGCGCATGTCCAGCAGTCGGGCCGGGTCGATCGGCGCCCACTCGTTGCCTGTTGCCTGCGCGGGGAGACCGCCTTGTTGTTCGGCCCGTGTGGGCGCCGGCTGTCCGGCGAGGATCATGCCCACTGCAAAGAGGGATGCGATGGTGTTCATGGCGTCATATGTCTCCCGGACCACGTTTTGGCATGGTGATGTTGCGCAGTCCCTCGCGCCGGATCCCCATCTC
>JBOHXX010000158.1:0-7543 GCA_050737675.1 Pseudoxanthomonas sp. | reverse complement strand
ACGTATGCATCCACGAAACCCTGCAGGAACTTCTTCGTGCCCGTGTCGCCAATCGCACCTTCGTCATCGATCAGCCCGTCCTTGAACTGGACATACACTTCCGGTTGGCCCATCAGCGTGACATCCAGGTACAGCAGCACGTTGCGCAGGTGCTGCTGGGCCATCGCAGTACCAGGGGCCCCGACCGAGATGCCGATCGCCGCACCGGGCTTGCCCGCGAACGAATTGGTGCCCCATGGGCGCGAGCCGATATCCAGCGCGTTCTTCAGCACCCCGGGGATCGAGCGGTTGTATTCAGGTGTGACGAACAGCAGCGCATCAGCCGCTTCCACTTCCTGTTTCAGGCGCTTGCCTTCAGCGGGGTAATCGCCATCGAAATCCTGATTATAGAGAGGCAGGTTATCGATGCGGAGGTGCTGGAACTCGAACCCGTCCGGCGCGAGTTTCTCGACGGCCCTGGCCAGCTTCCTGTTGAACGAATCCTTGCGCAAACTACCAACAAGGACTGCGACCTTGATCTTGTCCATGGCGATGCTCCCTGGAAGAAGCAGCGACTATCCGCCACCAGGTGTAAGCAAGGCGTAAACAGGGCGGCCGTATGCCGCCCGGCGCATTGCCTCAGGCCAACCTGTCGGCCGCGGCGACAATATCGTCGTCGCCCGGCAGCACCAGCAACGCCGCGCCGGCCAACGGCGTATAGGTATCCACGCCCACCACTCGCTGGAAAGGACGGCCGGCGAAACCGGCCTCCGCAATCGCAGTGATGACGCCCTCGCCCACGCCGGCCGAATGGCGGCCTTCGTCGACGATCAGGATGCGCTTGGCCGACTTCGCCTGTTCGGCGATGAAAGCCTCGTTGAGCGGTACCAGCCAGCGCAGGTCGACCACCCGCACCTTCCAACCATGTTTGGCTTCGATGGTGCGCGCCGCACGCAAGCTCATTGGCACGCCGTTTCCATAGGTGAAGATCACCAGGTCATCGGCGCGCTCTTCGTAGACGCGACCTTCGCCCAGGACCATGGCCTGATCGGGCGCGGGATACGTGGTGAGCCACGCCCCATCGCCCGCTTCGTACAGATCCTTGGTCATGTACAGCGCGATGGGCTCGAGGAAGATGCTCACGCGTCCGTCTATCTTGGCCAGCGCAGCCAGCGTGCGCAGCATCGTCGCGGCATCGTCGCCGCGCGAAGGACAGCCAACCACCAGCCCGGGAATGTCGCGCAGCGCGGTGATCGAGTTGTCATTGTGGAAATGCCCGCCGAACCCGCGCTGGTAACCCAGCCCGGCCATGCGCACCACCATCGGATTGCGGTACTGGTTGTTTGAAAAGAACTGTAGCGAAGCGGCTTCGCCGCGGATCTGGTCGCAGGCGTTGTGGAAATAGGCCAGGTACTGTATTTCCGGCACCGGCAACATGCCCAGATTGGCGTAGCCCTGGGCCAGGCCGAGGATCATGGTCTCGTCCAGCAAGGTGTTGAACACGCGGCTGTTCTTGAACGCCTTGTGCAGGCCCTTGGTGACCGTGTAGACACCGCCCTTCTGGGCCACGTCCTCCCCGAACAGCAACGCTTCCGGGTATTTGCAAAACAGGTCATGCAAGGCATTGTTGATCTGGATGGCGAGATGACGCGGGGGCAGTTTCTCAGGCAGCTTTTCCTCGCTGCCGAAGACCGCGATGCGTTTCCCAGCGTCGCCGACACGACTTGCTTCGGCCGATACCGCGTCGGGCGTGTACGGCGCCAACGGCGCGACCACGTCTTCCAGGCGCGTCAACTTCGCCGTCTTGTCGGCTGCTTCCGCGGCGGCGAAGCACTTGCGACGGATCTCTTCGTACAGCGCGAGCAGTTCGTGTTTCGCATAGAGCCCCGACTGCAGCGCGATGGCCGCCGAACGCAGCAACGGATCACCCGCCTCCACCGCGACCAGTTCCTCGATCGGACGCCACTCGATCTCGAAGTCGGTCCCTGCGTGGCCCATGATCCGGGTGGTGCGCAGGTGCAGGAAAGTGGGGCGACGGGTACGGCGGCAATGCTCCACCGCGGCCTGAACCTGCCCGTAACCTTCGGCCAGATCGAGGCCATCGGCGTAGAAATAATCCAGATCGTCACGCTTGGAGAAATTGCGTTCGATCCAGCCGCCCGGTGTCTTCACCGAGATGCCGATGCCGTTGTCCTCGCACACGAACAGCACCGGCGCCGGCAGTTTCTGGTACGACGTCCAGGCCGCGGCGTTGAACGCGGTCTGCGCGGTGGCATGGTTGCTGGAGGCATCGCCGAACGAACAGATGGCGATGCTGTCATCGGGAATCGGCGAAGCATGGCCGATGCGCTTCGCCTGCTCGATCGCCACCGCGGTGCCGAGCGCCTTGGGCAGGTGCGAGGCGATGGTCGAGGTCTGCGGCAGCACCCACAGCGGCCTGGAACCCCAGACTTTGTGGCGTCCACCTGAAGCCGGGTCTTCGGAACTCGCGGCGAACGACAACGCCGAATCCATGATCGGATCCATGCCCGGCAACTTGCGGAAGCGCTCGGCCATGAACGCACCCGAACGATAATGCAGGAACGCTGGATCGGTGTGCCGGGTCAGCCGCGCGACCATCGCGTTGCCTTCATGGCCGGAACTGCCGATGGTGTAGAAGACCTTGTTCTGCACGCGCAGCACGCGCGCCATCAGATCAAGGTGTCGCGAAACCAATTGCGACTCCAGCAGCTCGACGAATGACCGTGCATCCAGCGCGCTGCCTTCCAGCACCGCTTCGCCGGGTGCGGGTTTCGCATCGACCACGCCGTTCCATTCCTGCACGAACTCGATGAAGTTCTGGTCGCAGATCTCGGCACGGTTGAGGCCTTTCATACGGGCGGGAATGGGCTTTGCGGTCATGTCGTTCGTCTTCAGGAAGAAGCCAGTCGGGCAGCGACTTCATCGCTGACCGCAGGCATGGGAGTGAAGCCAGGAGTCACGCGCACCCGCGCAAGCCAGGCGCAAACAAGGGGGAATTTCGCGAGATCGAAACCGCCATCTTCGGCGCGGTCGGTATACGCGAACAAAGCGATGTCGGCGACGCCGTAACCGGCGCCAGTGAACCACTGCGTCGACGCCAGGCGCTTCTCCATCACCACCAGCGCCTGCTCGCCCCGTTCGATCAGTCGCGGAAGGTCGGCGCGGCGCGGGGAATCCAGTGGCGTCCAGCCGCGGATGAAACGAGCTACGGCGATATAGGGTTCATGGCTGTACTGTTCGAAGAACATCCAGCTCAGCGCCTGCGCGCGCTGCCAGGCATCGGCAGGCAGGTATTGGCTGCCCTCCGCCAGGTAACAGAGGATCGCATTCGATTCGACCAGGACGCGGCCGTCCTCCAGCTCCAGCATCGGCACCTTGCCGTTGGGGTTCCTGGCCAGGTATTCGGGCGTGCGGGTCGCGCCATTCGCGCTGTCGACTTCGATCCAGCGGTAATCCTGTTCAAGCCGGCGACCGAGTTGCTCGAGCAGCAGGCGCAGCTTGTGGCAGTTACCCGAGGTGGACATGCCGTACACGGTGATCATGCCCTGCCCTCCGTTTTTCGGCGTGCCATCCACTCTTCCCGCGACTGCCCCCAGATTTCGACCGGCTTGGCATCGTACGGCGTCGGCAACCAGCCCATGCGCAGGAAGCGCGAGCCCAGCTTCGCGGCAACGGTTTTCGAGTTCCGGTTGTCCTCGGCGATGGTGTGGATCACTTCGCTCCAGCCCAACTGATCGAAGGCCCAGTCGGTGGCCGCGGCCGCGCCTTCGGGTGCGAAACCCTTGCCCCAGTGTTCACGGGCGATGCTCCAGCCCACCTCCGTCCCCGGCCAGCCTTCCGGCTGCCATGGCCCAAGACGTCCGACCCATTGGCCAGTCGCTTTCTCGATCACCGAGAACATGGCGAAACCCTGCAGATGCCAGACCCCGATCATGGCGGCGAAGCTGCGCCACGCCACCGGACGCGGTTGCGTGCCACCGATATGCCGTGCGGCCTCCTCGTCGGCAATGAAAGCCGCCCAGGCCTCGAAATCCTGGGCTTGCGGTGGCCGCAGGATCAGGCGTTCGGTTTCGAGTTGCAGGTCGAAGATACTCATGGACTCTCGCTCTATCCTTCTCCTCCCGGAAGAAGGTGCCCCAAGGGCGGATGAGGGAAGAAGGCGTCGGTTGTTACCGAACTCACCCCGGAACGGAATTCCCATTCCCTCATCCGTGGCTATGCGCCACTTTCTCCCGGAGGGAGAAGGAAAATCAGAACGCGTTGATCCCGGTCAACTCACGCCCGATCACCAGCTGATGCACGGTCTCCGTGCCCTCATAGGTGATCACCGATTCCAGGTTCAAGGCATGACGGATCGCAGCGTGCTCTGTAGTGATGCCGGCGCCGCCGAGCAGGTCACGACACTCGCGGGCGATGTCGATGGCCATGCGGCAGTTGTTCCACTTGGCCAGCGAGACCTGCGACGGCTGCATGTTGCCCGCGTCCTTCAGGCGGCCGAGTTGCAGCGACAGCAACTGCGCCAGAGTGATGCGGCGGGCCATCTCGGCCATCTTTATCTGCGCGCTCTGGGTAGCGGCCACCGGACGCTCGAACAGGATGCGTTCCTTGGTGTAGCCCAGCACTTCATCCAGGCAGGCGATGGCCGCGCCGATCGGGCCCCAGGTGATGCCGTAGCGGGCCTGGGTCAGGCAGCCCAGCGGACCTTTCAGGCCTTTCACGTTGGGCAGGCGGTTGGCTTCGGGTACGCGCACGTTGTCGAAGAACAGCGCGCTGGTCACCGAAGCGCGCAAGCTCATCTTCTTGTGGATTTCCTGGGCTGTGAAGCCGGCGAAATCCTTCTCCACGACGAAGCCCTGGATGCCGTCCGCGGTCTGTGCCCAGACGATGGCGATATCGGCCAGGTTGCCGTTGGTGATCCACATCTTGGAACCATTGAGGATCCAGTCGTCGCCGTCGCGTTTTGCATTGGTCTTCATGCTGGCCGGGTCGGAGCCACCCTGCGGCTCGGTCAAGCCGAAGCAACCGATGACCTTGCCCGCGGCCATGTCCGGCAGCCAGCGCATGCGCTGTTCTTCGCTGCCATAGGCGTAGATGGGATACATGCACAACGAGGATTGCACGCTGACGAAGCTGCGGATGCCGGAATCGCCACGCTCGAGTTCCTGGCAGATCAGGCCGTAGCTGACCGCGTTGAGGCCACCGCCGCCGTATTGTTCCGGCAGCGAGGAACCGAGCAGGCCGAGGTCGGCGATTTCCGCCACCAGTTCCTTGGGAAAACGGCCTTCGGCGAAAGCGTCGCCGATGATCGGGCGCACCCGCTCGTCGGTGAAACGGGCCACGGTATCCTGCACCGCACGCTCTTCTTCGCTGAGCAGGGAGCGGATATCAAACAGGTCGTAGGGATTCAGGGCCATGCGTGGAAGCCGGTTTTGGACAGTCCATCATTGTATTCGGCACCGGTGGAGCACCGTAACCCCCTGTTCCGCCGACCTGGAACGGAAAAGCCGGCGAAATCGCCGGCTTTCCTGGTAGATATGCCGAAGGGGCTCAGCCCTGCGGATTGCCATCCACCGAAGCCGTCTGGGTCACCACCTTGCCGTCGATGACCGGCAGGCGGTCGGCCGGCTTTTCGTCCATCCGGACGGTCTTTTCCTCGCCATCGAAGCGGTAGGTCACGTTGTAGCCCACCACCTTGTCGGTGTCGCCCATGGCGATGCGGGTACCCGGCTTGCTGCCCATGCGCATGGTGCCGGTGGTGCCGTCGGCATTGCGGTAGGTCACGTTGTACCCGGTGACGCGCGAGGACTCGGAGCTGGTGTTCTCGGTGTGGCACTGGCGCTCGGTCCGGCTGACGACCTTGCCGCCGACATGGTTCTTGTCGACCTTGTTGCCGATCAGGCCACCGGCCACGGCGCCGGCAGCGGTAGCGGCTTTCTTGCCGTTGCCACCACCCACCTGGTTACCGAGCAGGCCGCCGATTACCGCACCGGCGACGGTGCCGCCGACGTTGCCGTCACGTTCGGGCAGGCGTTCCTGCACGACCACGTCATTGCAGACTTCGTGCGGGGTGCTGGTAGTGGTGGTTTCACGCACCGGCTCGGTGCCGATGACGGTGGCATACACCTTGTTCTTGTTGGTGATGGGGTCGACCTTGACCACTTCCGCATATTGCAGAGCATTCGGTTCGATCTGCCCATCGACCGGCGGCGCATCGTCCAGCGCAGTGCTGGCAGCATCGATCGGCTCGCCAGTGGTGGCGTTGACGAATTCCGCGGGCTTCTCGCGATTATTCATGTAGGCGGCCGTAGCGATACCGCCGAACAGCAGTGCGCCAGTAGCAATCAGGATCGTGGTGGTATTGCTTTTCATGTCGACCTCCGGGCGGGCGGCTCCCGCGTTATGGTTGAGTCAATTGCAGCACGACATAGCTGAACAAGAACCGGTACTCCCTGCCTGAAACCACCCACAACGTGAACCGCTGCGCCCGCCCCTGCGGCGTGCTAGCGTGTCCGGCGTCACGCAAAAGAACGAGTCCCCGAATGGCCACCCCCCTGCTGTTGCCACTGATGAACTGGGCAAGGAAATTGCGTTATCCGGCCCTGTTCAAGATCACCGCCGCGCTTTTCCTGGTGACCCTTGTGATTCCCGACCCGATACCGTTCGTGGATGAGATCCTGCTCGGGTTGGGTACGTTGCTGCTCGCCAACTGGAAAAACCGCAAGGGTCCAGCCGTGATCGACTCTGCCGATCAATCACAGCGCTAGATTCAAGCGTGCTGACCGACAGCCATTGCCACCTGGATGCGCCTGAGTTCGACCACGATCGCGATGCGGTGATCCTGCGCGCCCGCGACATAGGGGTCACTCGGCAGGTGGTCCCGGCGATCGAGGCGAAAGGATGGCCACGCTTGCGGGATATCTGCAAGACCGGAACAGGCCTGTTCCCTGCCTACGGCTTGCACCCCATGTATCTGTCGTCACATCAGCCGGCACACCTGCGGGAGCTCGGCGAATGGATCGCGCGCGAACGCCCCGTGGCGGTGGGCGAATGCGGCCTGGATTTCTTCGTGGAGGGACTGGACCCGGATGCCCAGCGGCTTTACTTCGACGGACAACTTTCCTTGGCGCGCGACTTCGACTTGCCGGTGATCGTGCATGCCCGGCGCGCGGTCGATGCGGTGATCGCTTCCTTCAAGCGCGTCAGCGGGTTGCGCGGCGTGGTCCACAGCTTTTCCGGCAGCCCGGAGCAGGCCCGGCAACTCTGGCAGCTGGGTTTCCTGGTCGGGATCGGTGGCCCGGCGACCTATTCCCGCGCCAACCGCCTGCGTGGCCTGGTCGCGACAATGCCGTTGGAGCACCTGCTGCTGGAAACCGATGCCCCGGACCAGCCCGATGCGGGAATCCGCGGGCAGCGCAACGAACCGGCCAGGCTTTCCTTCATTTGCCAGACCATCGCCGAACTCCGCGGCGTGGATGCCGGAATCATAGCCGCGGCGACCTCGGCCAACGCGCAACGGCTTTTCAACCTGCCTGCGGCATAGGGG
>JBOHXX010000157.1:0-7558 GCA_050737675.1 Pseudoxanthomonas sp. | reverse complement strand
GGGCGTGTGGAAGCGCGGGTGCACCTTCGACAGCACGCCCGGCAGCAGGCCGTCGCGCGACATGGTGAAGAAGATGCGGGTCTGGCCGAAGATCATCATCAGGATGACCGAGGGCAGGGCCAGCGCCGCCGCCAGGCCGATCGCGTTGCCCCAGCTCGGGAAGCCGAGCATGCGCAGCACGTGGGCCAGCGGTTCCTTGCTGCAGACCAGTTCCTGGCTGGCCTTGCAGGCTGCGGTGAGTTCGGCACTACCCGGCAGCAACGCCACGCCGTCGGCGCCAAGGATCGGCTGCGAGCCCGAAGCGCCGACCGCACCGTAGCCCACCAGCATGTAGAAGATGGTGCAGACGGTGAGCGAAGCGATCAGGCCGATGGGGATGTTGCGGTTCGGGTTCTTGGTTTCCTCGGCCGCGGTGGACACCGCATCGAAACCGACATACGCGAAGAAGATCGAGGCCGCCGCGCCGAGTACGCCAACACCGCCCAGGGGACTGCCCCAGCCGGTCGGGAAGAAAGGTTCGAAGTTGGAAGACTGCGCCGCAGGTACCGCGATGACGATGAAGGCGATCAGCGCCGCGACCTTGATCAGCACCAGCACCGCGTTGACCTTGGCCGATTTGGAGGTGCCGATGACCAGCAGGAAGGTCACCACCAGGCCGATCAGGAAGGCGAGCAGGTTGAACGAGCCGCCATCCATCGGGCCGGTGCGCAGGGCTTCCGGGATCGCCAGCGCGCCGGGCTGGACCAGGCCGAACAGATCGGTATGGATCAACAGGCCGTTCATGTAGCCCGACCAGCCCACCGAGACCGCGCAGGCAGCGACCGCGTATTCCAGTACCAGCGCCCAGCCCACCGCCCAGGCCAGGCCTTCGCCCAGCACGCCGTAGGTGTAGGTGTAAGCGGAGCCGGAGACCGGCAGCATGGAGGCGAGTTCAGCGTAGGCCAGCGCGGCGAGCGCGCAGACCAGGGCGGCGATGACGAAGGCCACCATCATCGCGGGGCCGGCTTTCTGGCCCGCTTCGGCGGTCAGTACGAAGATGCCGGTGCCGATGATGGCGCCGATGCCGAGCATGGTCAGTTGGAAGGCGCCCAGCTGTCGCTTGAGCGACTTTTTCTCGGCGGTGGCAAGGATTTGGTCGAGCGGCTTGATGCGCCAAGATGACATTCGGTGATTCCCCAGTGCCTTGATTGTTCGAGTCGGACCGGCTGCGAATGGCCGGCGCGGGTTTGCCGAACCTTACCCGTCACACTTTGGTCGCACAAGCGGCGCAGTCGCGTGGCAGGCGATAATGAGAGCCTGAACAGGGCACCGGAAAGCAATCGCACATGTCGCAATCTATGCAGGGGGCGCCTTTGCTGGCGCAACAACTGGCGGAGTATCTGGACCGTTGGCCGGAAGAGTCCCGGGTGGTGCGGGCGTTCGTCGAGTTGCTCGGGGACAGCCATGACCCCTTCCTGCGCGAACGCCTGGACGGACACTTCACCGGCGCGGCCTGGCTGGTCAGCGCCGACGGCGAGCGCATCCTGCTGACCCACCACCGCAAGCTCGATCGCTGGCTGCAACTGGGCGGCCATGCCGACGGCGACCGCGACATGGCCAACGTGGCGTTGAAGGAAGCGCAGGAGGAATCCGGTTTGCCTGGTTTGTCGGTTGAAGGCGATTCCATCTTCGACCTGGACCGGCACTGGATCCCCGAACGCAAGGGCGTGCCCGGACACTGGCATTACGACGTACGTTACGTCGTACGCGCGAGTGCCGACGAGCGCTACGTGGTCAGCGACGAATCGAACGACCTGGCCTGGCGGCCGATCAGCGACGTCGCGCAGGATCCGGATGAATCGCTGGGCCGCATGGCGAGGAAGTGGCTTTCGCTTCCCTTCTCCCACCGGGAGAAGGACAAGATCAATACAGGACGCGCGTCCGCAGCGTCCCCGGGATCGCCATCAACGCTTCCCTGAGGTCCACGGCCTGCACGTCGGTCGCCGACACGTCGATCACCACGTAGCCGACCTTGGCGTCGGTGCGCAGGAACTGGCCGTCGATGTTGATGCCGTGCTTGCCGAAGATCTCGTTGACCTGCGACAACACGCCGGGCACGTTGCGGTGGATGTGCAGCAGGCGATGGCTGGCGGCGTGTTCCGGCAGGGTCACTTCGGGGAAATTGACCGCCGACAGGGTCGAACCGTTGTCGCTGTAGCGCACCAGCTTGGCCGCGACCTCGATGCCGATGTTGTCCTGCGCCTCCAGCGTGCTGCCACCCACGTGCGGGGTCAGGATCACGTTGTCGTGTCCGGCCAGCGGCGAGACGAAGGCATCGCCGTTGCCCTTCGGCTCCACCGGGAACACGTCCACCGCCGCGCCGCCGACCTGGCCCGATTCCAGCGCCGCGGCCAGCGCGTCGATGTCGACCACGGTGCCGCGCGAGGCGTTGATCAGGTGTGCGCCGCGCTTCATCTTCGCAATCTGTTTCGCGCCGAACATGTCCTTGGTCGCCGGGGTTTCGGGCACGTGCAGGGTGACCACGTCGGAGCGTTCCAGCAGGTCGTCCAGGCTCAGCGACGAACGCGCATTGCCGAGCGAGAGCTTGGTTTCGATATCGTGGAAGACCACGTTCATGCCGATGCCCTCCGCCAGCACGCCGACCTGGGTGCCGATATGGCCGTAGCCGACGATGCCCAGGGTCTTGCCGCGCGCCTCGTGGCTGCCTGCGGCTGATTTCGACCAGCCGCCGCGATGGCATTCGGCGCTCTTCTGCGGAATGCCGCGCATCAGCATGATCGCTTCGGCGATGACCAGTTCGGCCACGCTGCGGGTATTGGAATAGGGCGCGTTGAACACCGGAATGCCGGCCAGTTCCGCCGCATCCACGTCCACCTGGTTGGTGCCGATGCAGAAGCAGCCGATCGCCATCAACCGGCGCGCATGCGCCAGGACTTCCGGGGTGAGCTGGGTGCGCGAACGGATGCCGATGATGTGGGCCTCGGCGATGCGCGCCTTCAGTTCGTCCTCGGGCAGCGACTTGGCGTGCGCCTCGATCTGCGTATAGCCGGCCGCATGGAAAGTATCGATGGCGGTCTGGCTGAGGCCTTCCAGCAGCAGGATGCGGATGTCCTGCTTGGGATACGAGGTCTTCTTCTTCGACATGCGGGCGGGCGGGCAGTGTGGGAGGGAGATTCACTATGCCAGAAGGACGGGGGCGTTGCTGCACTGCGGCAGGCGAAAGACAGCGAGCAGGGCCGGCGGGGTCCGGGGCGAAAGATTCTGCCGCTGGAAGCCTCGTGGACGAGGCAAAAAGGTTCGGGTACGAGGCAAAAAGTCCTGGGCGCCGGGCAAAAAGACTCGCGCACGAAGCAAAAAGACTCGTGTACGAAGCGAAAGGACTCGCGCGCCGGGCAGAAGAGGTCCGCACGCGAAGCAAAAAGGCTCGTGCTCCGGGAAAAAAGCTTCGCACGCAGGCCAGAAAGACTCGCGCGCCGGACAAATCGGCCCGCACAAGCCTTTGGTTGCCGCCCCGACCCTGCCTGCCGGGCCGTCCTAGACGCACCGCAGCATCGCTGGCACGCTGGCAGCCCCTCACGCAGCTCTTTCCCCATGACCGACCCGCGCCTGACCGACCTGCTGCAAGCCGTGCCGGCGTTGCGCCTGAAAACCGATCCGGCCGACCTGGAGCACTACGGCCGCGACTGGACGCGACGCTGGACCCCGGCGCCGCTGGCGATCGCCTTGCCGGCTTCGATCGAGGAAGTGCAGGCCGTCGTGCGCTGGGCCAACCAGCATCGCGTCGCCCTCGTACCCTCCGGTGGCCGCACCGGCCTGTCCGGCGGCGCGGTGGCGGCCAATGGCGAGCTGGTGCTCAGCCTGGAACGGATGAACAAGGTGCTGGACTTCAATGCGGTCGACCGCACCCTGACCGTGCAGCCCGGCATCGCCCTGGAAGCCGTGCACAACGCCGCCCGCGAGCACGGGTTGGAATACCCGGTCGATTTCGCCGCGCGCGGCTCCTGTTCGATCGGCGGCAACATCGCCACGAATGCCGGCGGTATCCGCGTGATCCGCTACGGCAACACCCGCGAATGGATCGCGGGGATGAAGGTGGTCACCGGTACCGGCGAACTGCTCGACCTCAACCGCGGCCTGGTCAAGAATTCCAGTGGCTACGACCTGCGCCATCTGATGATCGCTTCCGAAGGCACCCTCGGGATCGTGGTCGAAGCGACCCTGCGCCTGACCGATCCGCCGCCGCCATCGAACGTGATGCTGCTGGCGCTGCCGTCGTTCGAGGTGCTGATGCAGGTCTTCGCCGCGTTCCGCGAACGCCTGCAGCTGGAGGCGTTTGAATTCTTCACCGACCGCGCCCTGCACCACGTGCTGGCGCACGGCGCGCAGAAACCGTTCGAGGAAGTGCACCCGTATTACGTGGTCACCGAGTTCGCCTCCGGCGACGAGGTGCAGGAAGCCGCGGCGATGGCCGCGTTCGAAGCCTGCATGGACAATGGCTGGGTCAGCGACGGCGTGATCAGCCAGAGCGACACGCAGGCTGCGCAGCTGTGGCGCTTGCGCGAGGGCATCACCGAGAGCCTGGCGAAGTACAAGCCGTACAAGAACGACGTGTCGGTGCGGATCTCGGCGATGCCGGCATTCCTGCAGGAAACGCAGAAGCTGCTGGGCGACGCGTATCCGCATTTCGAGGTGGTCTGGTTTGGCCACATCGGCGACGGCAACCTGCACATCAACGTGCTGAAGCCGGATGATCTGGGCGATGCGGATTTCGTCGGCCAGTGCGAGCAGGTGACCAAGCTGCTGGCCGAATCGCTGCAGCGCCATGAAGGCAGCATCTCGGCCGAGCATGGCATCGGCCTGGTCAAGAAGGGTTACCTGGAAAGCACGCGCAGCGCCGCGGAGATCGAGGTGATGCGCGGGATCAAGCGGGTGCTCGATCCGAACGGGTTGATGAATCCGGGCAAGCTGTTCGACTGAAAACGGAACAGGCGGAAATGAGAGTCAAGCGGGATGCTTACCAATCCTGGATCAGTGGACAGGCTGTCGCTTTCACATGGGTGGGGGCGCTGGTTTTTCCACTGATCCTGGACATCCCGCCTGGTCGGAAAATGTTCTGGATATGCGCTGCTGCAGGCGTAGTTCTTGTCTGGAGCATTGTTGATGGCTTCAGGGCAAAGCGCGCCGGGGTGGTTTCAGGTTTCATCGCCAAGGCGGTGGTACCCCTTGTGTTGTTTGCGCTGTCGGCGGCCTGGGTAGGCTGGGGATTGCTTGGCGCCTGACTCACCGGTGTCCTTTTCTTGTGTAGGAACTACCCCCGTTGCGGCGGGCTTGATTCAAGCGATCGATGTGCCGGCGTACCAGCGTGGCAGTGACGGTTCAGCTCGGATGACAGGCATGCGGGTAATCTTGCATGGCTCGCCTCAGGGTGACCCCGTTCTCATGCCCTTGGAATCCCAACGATGATTCGAAAGACCTTGACCTGCTGCGCGTTGCTGGCGTTTTCCGCAACGGCGTTCGCTTCCAGCTTCGCCGGCTCCTCCGCCGGCGCATCTTCCGCCGGTTCCTCGGCTTCCTCCGGCAGCACTTCCGGCAAGGACAAGGTGGTGTTGCAGGCGCGCGATGACGCCGCCAGTTTCGTCGCCAGCGAAGGACGCATCCGTGGCGCCCGCCTGGAAGCGGCCCTGCGCCAGCTGCGCGAACACGACCCGGCCGCACGCACGGCCAGCGACATGGAACTCGCGCAGGCCATCCTGGCGTTGTGAGTCCACTGCACGGGCCGCTGAAGTGGCTGGCCCTGTGCCTGCTGGCCTGCGCAGGCAATGCGCAGGCCGCGCTGCAACTGCAAGCTGAAACCGGGTCGTTGACCCCGGAACAGGCGGCAGCCACGCAACAACTGCTGGATGCCGCCATACAACGACTGCCTCCTGCATGGACAACCGCACTGGACCGGCGCATCGCCGTGGCGTGGCGCGACGATCTGCCCGCGCAGGTCCATGGCCGCGCGAAGGGAGGGAGTCTGCGGTTGAAGCGCTCACTGCTCGACGACTGGATGGCGCGTCCAGCCGGTGCCGATATCAATGAGCCGGCGACGCGCGCGGCCTTGTCGGCGGTGATCCACGAACTGGCGCATTTCTACGACCGCACCCCGCAAGGCCGGTTGTCGCAGGATCCACGTCTGCTCGATCTCGCTGGCTGGCAGGTCCGCCCGATGCGATTCGGCTTGCGCACGTCGCACAACGCCTTCAGCGACCGCAGTCCGGATCGCTACGAGTTGAGCAAGCCGTCGGAGTTCGTCGCGGTCAACCTCGAACACTTCCTGCTGGACCCGGATTACGCCTGTCGGCGTCCGGCGCTGCATCGCTATTTTTCCGGGCGTTTCGACTGGTCGCCACCGCAGGCGGCCTGCGCGCCGGGGCAGGTTTTCCTGCAGGCCGATCCCGAAGCGGATGAAGCGGCATTGCTGCCACTGGAAGCCTCGCGCGTATACGCGGTGGACTACCTGCTGGCCGAGGCCAACGAGCAGCCGATGAGCCGCTGGGGCCACAGCATGCTGCGGCTGGTGATCTGCGCGCCGGGCCGTGCGCCGGGGCCGGACTGTCGCCTGGACCTGCGCTATCACCGCGTGCTGTCGTTCCGCGCCTTCGTCGACGACGTGCAGATTTCCAGCTGGCGCGGGCTCACCGGTTCCTATCCCTCGCGGCTGTTCCTGCTGCCGCTGGACCAGGTGATCGACGAGTACACCAAGGTCGAACTGCGTGGCCTGCAGTCGATTCCACTGCGCCTGGACCCGACGGAAATCGCAGGCCTGCTGGAACGCGCCGCGCAACTGCACTGGACCTACGACGGTCGCTATTATTTCATCGGCAACAACTGCGCGGTGGAGACCTTCAAGCTGCTGCACGACGGGGTGCCGCGCCTGGCTGGGGAATCACTGTCCAGCATCACTCCGACGGGGTTGTTGCGACGCCTGGAGAAGGCGGGTATCGCCGATGGCGCGGTGCTGGATGATCCGGTGGAAGCCTTGCGCCTGGGTTATCGCTTCGAATCAGCCAGCACGCACTACCAGGCCATGTTCGACGTGGCCCACAGTGGATTGGCGCTGCCACAACACCGCGTGCAGGAATGGCTGGAACTTCCGCCGGCTGAGCGTGCGCCGTGGCTGGAGCAGGCCGATATGCGCGCAAGCGCCGCATTGTTGCTGCTTGAAGAAGCGGCGCTACGCCAGCAGGAATTGCTGGTGCGCGATGAACTCAAGCGTCGTTACCTGGGGCAGGGCAGGCAAGCGGAGGCGGACGGCTTCGATGGCGAAGCCGCATCGGGCGAGTTCCTGCGCCTGGAGGGTTTCCTCAGCCGCCCGGCGACCTTGTTGCCGGGGAGTGGTTATGGATTACCGCAGGCGGACGAACGCAGCAAGCTGGAACAAGAGGGCGAACGGTACGCGACGCAGTTGAAGCAGCAAGGTGTTGCCTTGCGTGCAGGCGCACGCCAGTGGCTGTCGCCCGGGCGCCGGGCGATGCTGGAAGGGACCGAGGCCAATATCGCCCTGCTCGGCGAACGG
>JBOHXX010000156.1:0-7610 GCA_050737675.1 Pseudoxanthomonas sp. | reverse complement strand
GGATCGGCTCGCCGTCCTGTTCCTGTTCGGTGATGATCTGCAGCAGGACGGTGCGGGTCAGGTCGTCGCCGGTCTTGGCGTCGCGGACCTCGAAGTCCTCGCCATCGACGATCAGCTGGCGCACGTCCTCGATGGTGATGTAACTGGATATCTCGGTGTCGTACAGGCGACGGTTGGGATATTTCTTGATGATGCGCATCGCAGCCATTGAGCAATCACTCTAATTCCAATGGCTGCAGCATGACGCAGCGCAGCAGTGGATGCAACAGGGGCGACGGCCTGGACATATTCAGGGAAGGCAGGGCCTGGCCATCCGGGATCGTCGAGCCATCGGTTGCTCATGGGGTTGGTGGTTCGGGGTTGGTAGTTGATGGTTTGCGCAGCAAAAGACAGGCGTCTTCTTTCAACCACCAACTTGCCAACTCACCAACCCATGTACTGCCCACCGTTGGCGGACAGGTTAGCCCCCGTGATCCAGCTCGCCTCGTCGGGAACGAAGAATGCCACCGCATAGGCGATTTCCTCAGGGCTGCCGAGGCGGCCGGTGGGGATCTGCGCGACGATCTTGTTGCGGACTTCCTCCGGCACCGCCATCACCATGTCGGTGCCGATGTAGCCGGGCGAGACGGTGTTGACGGTGATCCCGAACTTCGCGTTTTCCTGGGCCAGGGAAATGGTGAAGCCATGCATGCCGGCCTTGGCGGCGGCGTAATTGGCCTGCCCGTACTGGCCTTTCTGGCCATTGATCGAACTGATCTGGATCACCCGGCCCCACTTGCGCTCGCGCATGCCCTCGATCACCGGGCGGGTCATGTTGTAGACCGAGTTGAGGTTGGTGTTGATGACCTCGTTCCAGTGCTGCGGGGTCATGCGGTGGAAGGTGGTGTCGCGGGTGATGCCGGCGTTGTTGACCAGGATGTCGACCGGTCCCAGTTTTGCTTCGGCCTCGCGCACCAGCGCTTCGGCTTCTTCCGGGGAGGACACGTCGCCCTTGACCGCGGTGATGTCATAACCCTGCGCACGCATCTGCTGCAACCAGGCCTGGGTCTTTTCCTCGTTGCGGTAGTTGGTGGCGACCTTGTGGCCCAGGTCGGCCAGCTTCCTGCAGATGGCACTGCCGATACCGCCGGTGCCGCCGGTCACCAATGCAACGCGTGAAGTCATGTCGTAGCTCCCTTGTCCTGCCGGAATGACCCGCCGGAATGCGAGGCCTGCAACGATTCTAGACAGCGTCGGTGTCAGTCGTGTTGTGCAGTGCAGCGGTTGAGAGCGAGGCGACGCGAGGCAGCCGCGACGGCGCGAATGACACTACCGATGCGGCCAGCAGGGAAGGCAGGTCCATCGCTTCGCGCAGGGATGCGGGATCCTGTCCCAGCGCCTGCCAGGCCGCGCCAAGCGCGGGCAGCGGATCGTCGGCATCGACCGGAAGCGCGGCATCGGATTTGGACAGTTTGCGGCCGTTGCCATCCACCACCAGTGGCAGGTGCAGATAGCGCGGTGTCGGAAGTCCCAAGGCCTGTTGCAGCAGGATCTGTCGTGGCGTCGAATCCAGCAGGTCGGCGCCGCGCACGATGTCGGTCATGCCCTGCGCTGCATCGTCGACCACGACCGCGAGCTGGTAGGCCCACAGGCCATCGGCGCGCTTGAGCACGAAATCGCCGACTTCTCCCGCCACGTCCTGGCTGAAGCGGCCTTGCAGCTGGTCTTCGAAGGTCACCACAGTGCCTTCGTCAACACGCATGCGCACGGCGGGATCGGGACGCCTCGTGTTACCGACGCAGGCGCGATGGATGCCGCCATCGACGGCGAGTTGGCTGCGGCTGCAATGGCACTCGAAGGCCTTGCCTTGCTCCAGCAGGCGCTGCAGCGCGGCCTGGTAGAACGCGGAACGCCGGCTCTGCCATTCCACCGGCGCGTCGCCATGCAGGCCGAATGCCGCCAACGTGGCGAGCTGCCCTTGCGCCATGCCGGCGACTTCGCGTGGCGGATCCAGGTCCTCCATCCGCACCCACCATTCGCCGCCCGCATGCCGCGCAAGCAGCCAGCTGCCGAACGCGGCCAGCAGCGAACCGGAATGCAGCGGGCCGGTGGGCGAGGGCGCGAAGCGCCCGCGATAGTTCGGAAGTTCAGACATGCTCACCGGTGCTGACGACGCGGAATGGTTTTCCATGCAGCCAACGGCCGCCCGTACGGCCGATCAGGAGAAGTCGTAGTTCATCGCCGGTGCGGGCGCGGCAAGGAAATAGCCTTGCACGTAGTCCACGCTGATGCCGAACAGGAAACTCATCGTGGCCGCATCCTGCACGTACTCGGCGATGGTCAGGATGCCATCGTTGCGCGCGCGCTCGGCGATCTCGCGGATCTTGGCCTGCTGTTCCGGCGCCTTGGACAGGTCCTCGGTGAAGCTGCGGTCGATCTTGAGGAAGGCGGGCTGGAAGTGGGCCAGCAACTGGAACGAATCCAGTCCGGAGCCGAATTTCTCCAGTCCCACCTTGCAACCCAGGCGGGTGGCCCCGGCCAGGAACGCCTGGGCCTGGCGCAGGTGGGTGAACACCTTCGCTTCCGGGATCTCCAGCCACAGCCGTTCGCCGGGTACGCCATGCGCGGCCAGTTGCTGTTCGATCACCTGCAGCAGGCGATCGTCGGCGAACGAGGCGGGGCTGACCTTGACCAGCAGGCGCGTGTCGTGGCCGGCGCGGTTGCGCTCGCCGATCAGTTCGATCGCCCGTTGTGCCACCCAGCGGTCGATGGCGTCGAGCAGGCCGTTGTCCTCGGCGATGCCCAGGAACGATTGCGGGGTGACCAGTTCGCCGTTGTTCTCGAGCCGCAACAGCGCCTCGTAGACCTCGCCCGGTTCGCCCTGCAGGTTGACCGCGGGCTGGTAGTGGAGGACGAAGCCGCCGCCCTCCAGTGCCTGGCGCAGCATGTCGACCCAGTTCTGCTTGCGCTCTTCCTCGGCGCGATCCACGGCGCCGGGGTCGAAGATCTCGCTGCGGTTGCCGCCCAGCGCGGTAGCGTTCTGCAGGCTTTCGCTGGCGCGGTTGAGGACCTGGCCGACGGTGGCGATCTTTTCGCCGATCTGCACGCCGCCGATGCTGGCGGTGATGGCGGCCGAGCGTTCGCCGACGTTGAACACATGCGAGGCGAAGGCGGTGCGCAGGCGTTCGCTGAGCTCGGCGGTATGCGCATGGTCGCCCTTGAGCAGGACCGCGAAACTGCGCTCGCCGAAACGCGCGGTGGTGATGCCGGCGCCCACGGTCTCGCTGAGCCGCGCTGCCAGCGCGGCGATCAGCAGGTCGGCCGAATCCAGGCCGAAATCCTGCAGCAGGCGTTGGTAGTGGTCCGGTTCGACCAGCAGCAGCGCGTACTGGCCTTCGCCGCGCGCCGCCTGGCTGACCACGTCTTCCAGTGCGTGCAGGAAGGTGGAGCGGTTCAACAGGCCGGTCACCATGTCGCGCTGGCGCAGGTCTTCGACCTCGCGGGCCAGTTCCGGATCCTGCTCGAATTCGCGGCGCCGGAACACCACCTGCACGCAGGATTCGCCCTCGTAGCTGGCGGTGGCGAATTCCAGCGCGGCCGGGAAGCTTTGCCCGTCCAGCGATCGCGCCTCCAGTTCGAAGCGCGGCGGGGCCTCGCCCTTGCCCAGTTTCTTCAGCAGCAGCTTGAATTCGGCCACGTATTGCGGCGCGACCAGGTCCAGCAGCGACAGTCCTTCCACGTCCTCGAACGATTCGAAGCCGAACATTTCCAGGTAGGCGTCGTTGGCACGGATGTGCATGCCTTCGTGGATGTAGGCGATGGGGTCGCGCGAGGACGCGATCAGCGCATCGCAGCGGCGCTCGGTTTCGCGCAACTGGGCTTCCAGCAGGCGCAGGGCGCGACGCGCCTCCAGGTCGGCCCATTGCCCCTGCAGCACCTTGAGCAGGTGGTCGTAGCGGCCGCGCAGGGCGATGGCGCGCGCGCCCAAGGCCAGGTCTTCGATGAAAACGGCTTCGTCGATGCCGTCGGCGAGGGCGATCACCGGGATGTCCTTGCCGCTGGCCTTGACCTGTGCGAGCACGGCCTCGAGCGAGACCGCCTGCGAGGATTTCGAGGCCAGGATCATGTCGATGGGCTGGGAAGCCAGCATCGCGCCTAGTTCCGCCTCGTTGAGCGGACGGTGCGGGCGGATGGCGATGCCGCCATTGCGGAACGCGCTGACGACGGCTTCGGCGTCTTCGCCGCTGTCGTCGATGATGACCAATCGAATCGTGGTGTCTTTGCCGATCTGCATGCAGCACATCCGCCGGGGGAGCGGATTTAATACACGATGACCGCGAGGGCGTCCATCTTCCGCATCATCGGCGTGGTCGCCGGGCCTGGTCTTCCGGTCATTCCGATCACAGTGGGCGCTTGCCCGGATCGCCTGCTACTTCGCGCACCAGTCGTGGCACCAGATAGCCCGATGTCCGCGCCGCGAGGGCAGCGTGCAGCGCCTTGGCTTCCTGGTCCGGAACCTCGAAATGCGCCGCACCGGCCACGCGATCCAGTTGATGCAGGTAATAGGGCAGGACCCCGGCGGCAAAGCTGCGTTCGCCCAGTTCTACCAGCGCCTCGACGCTGTCGTTGACCCCGCGCAACAGCACCGCCTGGTTGAGCAGGTGCGCGCCGGCATCGCGCAAACCAGCCAGGGCACCGTCCACCGAGGCGTCGAACTCGTTGGCGTGGTTGGCATGGATGACCACGGCCACCGGCCAGGGTAATCCCGCCAGCCATTGCAGCAGCGGGGCGTCCACGCGCTCCGGCAGGACCACCGGCAGGCGGGTGTGGACGCGCAGGCGCTTGAGGTGGCCGATGCCGGCAAGGGCTTCGGTGAGTTCGGTCAGTCGGGAGGTCGCTAGCGAAAACGGATCGCCGCCGGACAGGATCACTTCATCGATACTGGTATCGGCCCGGATCGCCTGCACGGCTTCGCGCCAGCCATCGCGCGCGGCGGTTTCCTCGGCATAGGGAAAATGCCGGCGGAAGCAGTAGCGGCAGTTCACCGCGCAGCTGCCGGTGGTCACCAGCAGGGCGCGGCCCCGGTATTTCTGCAGGACCCCGGCGCCGGCGCGTGCGGCGCCATCGCCGACCGCATCCAGCGAGTATCCGGGCACGGCGCGCATTTCGTCGTCCAGCGGAAGCACCTGGCGCAGCAACGGATCGTAGGCATCGCCGTGACGCATGCGGGCGACGAAGCCGCGCGGTACCCGCAGTGGGAATTGCGCGGCGGCCTCGCTGGAGATCCGGCTTGCCAGCGTCTCCAGTCCCAGCATCGCAAGCAGCTCGCCCGGGTCGCGCACGGCTTCGCGCCAGAGCTGCTGCCAGCGGAGGGGCTGCAACGGGAGCGTGGGCGGTGGGGTGGCGGGGGGCGGGGGAGCGGTGTGTAAGGGAGCGGTGGCTGCGGGTATCATGACGGCCTGAAACAAGTGGTCTCAAACAAATAGTCTAAAAACAAGCGCCTACCGGTTCCGGCGGGCTTCCCATTCTACCGACCGGCCGCCGAACGCGGCTGGTTTGCCTTACCCCCAGGAGTTTCCATGGCCAGCTATGGCATGAACGACGTCAAGACCGGACAGAAGATCCTGGTCAACAACGAGCCTTGCGTCATCACCGAGACCGAATACGTCAAGCCGGGCAAGGGCCAGGCCTTCACCCGGATCAAGTACCGTTTCATCAAGTCCGGCCGGGTGGTCGAAATGACCATGAAGGCGACCGACGACGTGGAAGCCGCCGACGTGGTCGACACCGACATGCAGTTCCTCTACGCCGACGGCGAGTACTGGCACTTCATGCAGCCGGAGACCTTCGAACAGGTCCAGGCCGACAAGACCGGCGTGGGCGATGCGGCCAAGTACCTCAAGGGCGAAGAGGAATGCGTGGTGACCCTGTGGAACGGCGTGCCGATCCAGGTGACGCCACCGAACTTCGTGGAACTGAAGATCGTCGAGACCGATCCCGGCGTGCGTGGCGACACTTCCGGTGGTGGCGGCAAGCCAGCCACGCTGGAAACCGGCGCAGTCGTGCGCGTGCCGCTGTTCGTCAACCAGGACGAAATCATCAAGGTCAACACCCGTACCGGCGAGTACGAGTCGCGGGTGAAGTGACGATTTGGCCCGTGGCCGCTTTGCGGCCACGGCGCTGCCAAATCGTCATCCCCGCGTAGGCGGGAGGTGTTTTTCAACAGCCGAATGGCTGGTCATGACGAACAATCAAAGAATGACGACCGATCCCAACCCCCAAACCTGCGACCTCCTGATCGAAGCTGGCTTCGTGGTTCCGGTGGAGCCGCATGGCGTGGTGCTGGAAGACCATGCCGTCGCCGTTTCGGGCGGCGTGATCGTCGCCATCCTGCCGACCGCCGAGGCCCGCGCGCGTTTCCAGGCGACGGAAACCGTGTCGCGCCCCGAAGCGGCGCTGATCCCGGGCATGGTCAATGCGCATACGCATAATCCGATGACCCTGTTGCGCGGGGTCGCCGACGACTTGCCGCTGAAGGTCTGGCTGCAGGAACACATCTGGCCGATCGAAGGCGCGGTGATCGGCCCGGACTTCGTCGCCGACGGGGTGACCCTGGCCATCGCCGAGATGCTGCGTGGCGGCACCACCTGTTGCAACGAGAACTACTTCTTCCCCGACGTGCAGGCGGCGACCTACAAGCGCCATGGATTCCGCGCGCGCGTGGGCCTGCCGGTGATCGATTTCCCGACCGCCTGGGCCAAGTCCGACGACGAATACTTCGATCGCGCCGGCGAAGTCCACGACCAGTGGCGCGATGATGCGCTGATCGCCACCGCCTTCGCACCGCATGCGCCATACACGGTGTCGGACGAGAATTTCGCGCGCATCCGCATGCTCGCCGACCAGCTCGACCTGCCGGTGCACCTGCACTTGCACGAGACGGCGCAGGAAGTCGAGCAGTCGCAGCAGAAGCACGGGCAACGTCCGCTGGCCCGGATCGATCGCCTGGGCCTGGTCAACGACCGCCTGATCGCGGTGCACATGACCCAGTTGACCGAAGCGGAAATGCACCTCTGCGCCGAGCGCGGCGTGTCGGTGGTGCATTGCCCGGAATCCAACCTCAAGCTCGCCTCCGGGTTCTGCCCGGCCTGCGCCTTGCAGAAGGCTGGCGTGAACCTGGCCATCGGCACCGACGGCGTGGCCAGCAACAACGACCTGGACATGTTTGGTGAGACCCGCACCGCGGCGATCCTGGCCAAGGCCGTGGCCGACGATGCGGCCGGCTTCGATGCCTTCAGCGCCTTGCGCGCCGCCACCCTGGGCGGGGCCAAGGCGATGGGTTTCGACCATCTGGTCGGTTCCATCGAACCGGGCAAGCAGGCCGACTTGGTCTGCGTCGATCTCTCCGCGCTGGAAACCCAGCCGCTGCACCACGTGGTGTCGCAGTTGATCTACGCCACCGGCCGGCACCAGGTCAGCGACGTATGGATCGCCGGAAAATCCCGGTTGCGCGGGCGCGAGTTGGTCGACATGGACGTGCCGGGAATCCTCGCCAACGCCAGGCAATGGCAGGCCCGTATCGCCGGTATCGTGCGTTGATCCCGAATCGAGAAGGAAGTTGCGCATGACCC